>JAPSKD010000182.1 GCA_031177865.1 Bacillus sp. (in: firmicutes)
GCGGCACCTCCATAAACTCTTCATCCTCAAGGATTACATGTACCAAATCTGGGCGAAACGCTTTAACAGCAGACATTTCGTATGGCCCGCCATGCCCTCTTCCTTTTGTACCTTTAAAACCAATCTCTTCTGCAGCGTCGATTGAAACCATTTGCCACCAGTTCACTAACAAGAAACTTGCGTTCGGATCCTTAACCGTTACATATTCCGCTACGGATCGAGAAACCCCCATATTGCCATCATGTGCATTTAATAGAAGTATTTTCTTAATGCCTTGTTCAATGATACCCATTGTAATATCAATCAAGTATTCTTGAATAATGCTTGGCCGAATCGCAATGGTTCCTTTATATTTGTTTGTTTTTCCGGGACAGGCTGTATAAGGAACAGTTGGAAACAGTGCTCCACCTAAGCTAGGATCAATGACTTTCGCGAATCCATCTGCTAACACAATATCCGTCCCTAAAGGGGAATGTGGACCGTGATACTCAAAGCTCCCTAATGGAACAACCGCAAAAGGTGCTTGCTCTAACATTTTTAGGTCTCTTCCATGAATGTCGCATGCGTTCAAATGTAACCCTCCTTAAATCGCCGATCCTGCTTTTCCATCGGTTATTTTTTGTGAAACAAATAGGACTGTAATAATCAGAATGATTTGCAGCACACCGTAGGCGCAGGCTGTTCCAAATTGGAAAGCATACATTTTTTGGAATATCGCGACAGATAACGGCATGGTAGAGGTACTATAAATTAAGATGGAGGCAACAAATTCCCCTATCCCTTGAACCAAAGCCAGCAAGGTTCCTGCGAGAATACCCGAGAAAGCCATTGGAACAACAACTCTTCTAAACGTATACCACCAATTCGCACCTAAGCTCCGTGCCGCTTCCTCCACGGATTCATCCATTTGCATTAATGCTGCAGATGTAGACCGGAAAATCAGCGGTAAATGCCGTACAAAATACGCTAATGGTAAAATCCAGAATGTCCCGATCAGTACTTGATTAAAGCTGAATACACTTGGTTGGCTGAAGGCAGCAATTAAGTTAACTGCTACAACAGTACCAGGTAGTGCCCATGGAACCATGATTAAAATATCCAGTAAGGCTTTTCCTTTAAACTTCGTACGTACCATAGCATATGCAGCCGCAACACCGAACAATATATTTCCGGCGGTTGCCACAAAACTCATCTGTAAGCTGTTCCAGATTGGACGCCATGTTCGTTCATCTGTAAATAAATCAATATAGTGCTGCAAGGTATAAGCGGTTGGGATTACTTGAACCGTCCATTCCCCGTCCACTGAAAAAGAAATCAGGACAAGAACAAGGATTGGAAGCATTAAAATAATGACTCCAATAAATGAAAGAAACATAAACATATATTTTGCAAATTGGGAACGTAATTCGGTGCGGTGAACACTGATTCCTTTACTTTGATTTTGATAGTTCCGTCGTCCTTGGTACCATCTCATCAAAATTAAGAAGGAAATTGATACAATCGAAAGAATAGTAGATTGTGTTGCTGCCATATCGAGACTTCCATTTGTACGAGACAAATAGATTTGCATTGTCATCGTCCGTTCCACACCAAACATTAATGGAGCCGTGTATGACGCCATTGAAATCATAAACACAAGTAAGGATGAGGCAATTAACGCCGGTGTTAACATAGGAAGGATAACCTTCAACCAAATACGAATTCTACCTGACCCAAGGCTTGTTGCCGCTTCTTCTAAGGAAGGATCCAAACCTTTAATTGCTGCTGCTGCGGTTAGATAGAAGTACGTGTACATGGTGAACGTATGAACGACGATGACACCGATAACACCTTTTAATGAAAACGGTACTTTTTCGAGATCAAAAAGTACTTGAATAGCCCTTGGGATAATACCGCTTTCTCCATAGAGAAAGGTAAAAGATAACACACCTACGAGTGGCGGCAATGCCATCGGTACCAAAATTAAGACAGACAGAAGTTTTCTTCCTGGAAACTCGTATCGTTCCATTAAAAACGCCATGGTGACCCCAACAATGGCACAGGTAATCACACTGATGACAGATATATATACACTTGTCCAAAGCGCTTCAAGATTGGCTGTACTTGTTAAACCAAAAAAGCGTTGGTAATTTTCGAGATTTGCTCCCTCTTCTCCGACTACACTTTGAAGAAAGGTTTGGTAAAACGGATAGATAACATACGCTAAAAGAACTAAAAAAAGTGGAGAAATTAACACATAGACAAAATATTTTGAACGTGTAAGCCGAGCCCACCAGTTTTCATGCACCGCCGTAGTTTGATTCGCACTCATTCTTTCACCTCTATTCTCCGATTAAGTAGATTCCTTTTTCAGGTACGTGAAGGGTAATAGAATCACCGCGCTTTAGAATTTCATTTCCTTTATTGATAATCATGACCTTTATGATGTTAGAGCCTACTTTAACCACATAATTGATACTCACCCCGGTAAATTCCACGAGTTGAATGGTGCCTGTCACCTGGTTAGGACCGGTACCTTCATATACCGCTTCAGGACGAATCGAAACTCTAATTTTTTCACCTGCGGTAAGCTTTTTCCCATTCGCTGATTGTGTCATACTTCCTTGAACGAAGATGTTGTCATCCAATATAACCTTGACGGCATCAGCTTTTACTTCAACCACTTCCGCTTTGAGGATGTTCGCTTCTCCAATAAAGGAGGCAACAAAATGATTGGTAGGTTGGTTATAAATTTCTTGCGGCGTTCCAATTTGTTGAACGATCCCTTCCTTCATCACCATAATTCGGTCTGACATCGTCATCGCTTCTGTCTGATCGTGGGTCACATAAATGGTTGTCACACCTAATTCAACTTGAAGTCTTTTAATCTCAAGTCTCGTTTCCTCACGCAGTTTCGCATCTAAGTTGGACAGCGGTTCATCAAGGAGAAGAATATCTGGTTCAATGACTAAAGCACGTGCTAAGGCAACACGCTGCTGTTGACCACCTGAAAGCTCATTAATTTTACGAGTCCCATATTTTTCGAGATGAACTAGCTTTTGGGCACGTTCGACTTTTTCTTTTATCACTGCTTTTGACATTTTACGAACTTCAAGACCGAATGCAATATTTTCAAAGACCGTCATATGAGGAAAAAGGGCATAGTTTTGAAAGACCATTCCTATATTACGTTTGTTAGGCTGCAGAGTAGTAACATCCTTGTTGTCAAAAAGGATCTTCCCTTTTGAAGGATAATAGAATCCCGCAATCATCCGTAATGTCGTTGTTTTTCCACATCCGGATGGACCTAAAAATGTAAAAAACTCTCCAGGTTTCACATCGATATCAACGTTTTCTACTCCAATGGAGGTTCCAAACATTTTACTAACGTTGTCAAGCCTTACACTTTTCAACACAAACACCTCGCTGTTCTTAAAAATGAGCCAAAAAGAAAAGCCTTTATGCGGGCTTATTCTTTTACAAGGTAAGAAAGCAACTTCATACCTTCCAACCTTGTAAAAGAGGGTGAAAAAACTCCTTCACCCCTTTTATCGTAATCTATTAATTTTTACCTTTAATATTTTCATCCCAATGCTGCATCCACTCAGCTTCTTTTTCAGCCATTACTTCCCAGTCAAGATCTAATGCCTTCAAATCAAGGTCTTGATACCAATCTGGCATTGTGGATTTGTCGATGTCTGTACGTGTAGGAATTTGGTACAAATCTTCAGCTAATGTTGTCCGAGTTTCTGTATCAAACAAGAATTCATAGAATAATTTTGCGTTCTCCAGGTTTTTCGCATCTTTCACAAGACCAACAGCATCTACTAAAATTGGTGCTCCGCTTTCTGGATACACGAAATCAAATGGTTGGTTGTGCTGATTTTTTTGGATCAGAATATCTTGGAGATTCCATAGAGAAATCGAACCTTCTTGACGAGCAAGCTTTAAGTATAGGTTTGTTGGGTCTTGCGCATATTCTTTTGTATTGGCGTCAAGCTTTTTAAGCCACTCATAACCCGCTTCAGGCTTATCGGCACCTTGTTCATGAATCATAGCTGAGTAGATGGTTCTCATTGTTCCTGATGCTAATACACCACGAATGATGATTTGGTCTTTCCATTTCGAATCAAGCAGGTCATCCCAATCTTGTGGGGCTTCGTCCTTCTTAAGCATGTCAGAGTTGTACATGATGACTTCTGGCAGCAGCATTTCACCATACCAACGACCTTCAGAGTCCTTATGTTCTGGTAAAATACTTGCGTCAAAGCTTGGTTTGAACGGTTCTAATAAATCTTCATTTGCTGCTGTCATAAAAGCAGATTGTGTTCCTCCCCACCAAAAGTCCGCTTGAGGATTGGCCTTTTCACCACGAACACGTTCAAGAACTTGCTGTGCTCCCATGGTCAATACATCAACCTGAACATCTGGGTATTTTTCATTGAACATATCAACCACTTTGTCGACAATCGTTTGGTCACGGGCTGTATAGATAACTAGGTTGCCACTTGCTTCAGCATTTTCTTCTGTATTTCCTTCTTCATTATCTTTCGCAGGTTTTTCCCCGCCCGAGGAACTGCTCGAACATGCTGAAACGAAAAGCATTAGTACAGCTAGCAAGAACACCAATAAATTTTTCTTCTTAAACATACTACTCCCCCTATAAATGAAATTTTATTTATTCTTAAAGCAGGCAACCATCACCCACTAAGAACCAGATAAAAAAACTAATTCAAGATACTATCGTATTCACGCAAGAACAAAGAAACAGCTCCCAAAACTCCTGCATTTTCCCCTAATTGTGAACGATAAATTTCTACCGAACTAGGCAGGTATTGATGAACAATTTTTTGTAATCTTGGAAGTATGAAATCAGCAGATTTCATCACTCCTCCGTCAAGAATAATAACCTCTGGATTTAATAGAGAAGCAGCGTTGATAATTCCATAAGCCAAATGTTCAATGGCGTCTTCTACAACAGAAAGAGCAGTTCCATCTCCTGCTTTCGCTAACAAGAAAGCCTGCTCACCCGTCAACTCCGTTTCTGTCGCTTCTTTAAATAAAGGATGACTCTTGTTTTGCTGGACAAGCTGTGTAAATTTTCTCCCAATCGCTTTTCCACCAGCGACACTTTCAAGGTAACCATATCGATGAAAGATTGGTTTAAATTCATTTTTCATATCATTTTTATCTGTAACCATATATCCTAGCTCCCCAGATGCATAAGAGGAACCTCGATAAAGCTGATTATGAATAATAATTCCACTGCCAATCCCTGTTCCCACGGAAATAAACAGTACATTCTCTTTATTTTTAGCCCTGCCTAACCATTGTTCACCTAGAACGGCTATATTGACATCATTATCAACATAAACTGGAAAGGAAAAGAATCGTTCAGCTTCTGTCAAAAACGGATAACGAACCCATTGTAAGCTTGGAGCTTCTAGTACAACCCCCGTATTCGTTTCTGTTACACCTGGCACTCCTACACCCATGCCGAGTATCAACTTTTCACTTATTTGATTTCTATTCATCATGTCTTGAACTTCTTTTTGAATTAGTTTGAGTAATCCATTTTCTAAGTACTTCCTTGTATTAAAACTGCTTGAACAAATAATATTGCCGCCAAGATCAGTAATAACCGTTTTAACTTTGGTACCCCCGATATCCACCCCGATGATATACGCAGCCTTTTCATTAAAATAAAGATGAATCGGTCTTCTTCCCCCCTGTGAAGAGGATTCTCCAATTCCTTTTTCATGAACCCAGTTCTCTCTTACTAATTCATCGACGAGCAAGGAAACGGTTGGCTTACTAAATTGGACCTTTTCGGCGATCTCTGCCCTCGATATCGGTTGGTGATTTCTAATACATTGCAAAACAATCTTTTTGTTATTTGTCCGTATTTCTGCATTAGATCGTTTCTTATTCATAATCATCACGGCCTTAATGAATTTTGTTGGTTAGTAAGTTTAACTAATTCAACTACAATATACAGTCAATAGGGTTGGTCCAGAACCAAAATTTAAAAAATATCAGATAATTGTGAAAAATAAATCCGAAATGAGGTAAGTGCAAGTCTTCATAGCCCATATAAATACAGGGACCTATTACTTTATTACTCCTACTTTACGCTCGTCCCCTTAATTCCGGCTAGGAATTTGGTAATATTTACAATTTTACTAAAGGTAATATAATTGCTATCGAAAGGGTTTTTTTTCCATTAGTTAGTTATTTTTACTAACTGAAATACATAATTAGAAAGGAGTATATTGAGTCGATTTGTTAATTCACTAACGAAAGGGGTTACAAGATTGAGGAAACTTTTCTGTTTATTCATAACCATTCTTTTAACTGCTTCATTACTCCCTCCAATTAGTCTTGCACAAGAACAAAGTGAAGCGGATGTTGAACTTTGGAATGTTGTTAAACCTCTCGATACTACCGTTACTTTCTTAAACACAGGAGCACATCCAGACGATGAACGCAGTGATTTACTTGCCTATTTATCACGTGGGTTAGGTGTTAAAACAGCTAGTTTAATCGCTAACCGTGGTGAAGGCGGTCAAAATGCCATTGGAAATGAGTTAGGGAATGCACTTGGAATTATTCGCTCCAATGAAATGATTGAAGCTGCCAAGGTAAATGGTGTAAAAGCCTATCATTTAAGTGAAACAACATCTGACGCGATTTATGATTTTGGTTTTTCAAAATCACCAGATGAAACCCTTGAAAAATGGGGAGAAGAAGTTACGTACGAACGTCTAATCAAATTTATTAGAACGTATCAGCCAGATATTGTGATGCCTTCTTTCGAAAATGTTGACAGCCAACACGGACACCATAGATTGATGGCTGTATTATCCGAAAAAGCATTTAAAGATGCTGCCGATCCTAACGTTTTCCCAGATCAACTGAAGAATGGATTAAAAACTTGGCAAACTAAGAAGTTTTATTTACCAGCTTCCGCCACAACAGCTACTACATCCATCGAAATCGGTGACTATGACCCCATTTATGGAATGAGTTACCCACAACTTGGTGAAGCATCTCGATATCTTCACAAAAGCCAAGGAATGGGAAATGATATTACCGTTGCACCAAGACAATCACATCTTAAATTAATTGAATCAGCTGTACAAACAGATTCTAATGATCTTTTTGCAGGAGTTCCGTATGACTTCCATGCATGGGCGGATATCGTTCCTGCTCCGAACGTAAGCGAGCAGTTGGATACCTTACAAAACCAATTAGAAGGTATTATTAAGCTGTATCCAGACCGTGAAGCGATTTTACCTGAATCACAAAAGGCATTAGGCGCTGTACAAAAATTAATTTCTAGCACAAAATCAGCAAACATCGATGATGGTGTTAAAAATGACTTGCTTCATAAGCTTGAACTAAAAGCAGAACAGCTACAACAAGTCAGTTTCGTATCTTCCAGTCTTGCTGTTGATATTGAGATTGGTTCTTATGTATTGACACAAGGTGAAAAAACTCAAGTATCTGTTAAAATTACAAATGAAGGAAAGCAAAAAATCCAACACATCGAAGCCGATTTACTAACACCTGAAAACTGGAAACATGAAGGTGTTAGTCAATTAAAGCATTTAAAACCAGGTGAGTCTAAAACAGTTACCTTTAATGTAACAGTGCCATTAGATGCTGCATATTATCAACCATACGATGAAGCTGTCATTAAGGCACAACTAACATTTAAGGAAAATGGAGTGGAAACTACTTCTGTAATCGACTTTGACAATACAGTAAGTGTGCTCCCTGAATTAAGTGTTACACCTGACCCAGTGAATATTACTGTTAACACTACAGATGTACAAGATGAAATTCCAGTCACTGTTAAAGTGAAAAACTATGCTAACGGTTCTAAAAACGCTACGGTTTCTTTAAATCTACCTGAAGGTTGGACGAGTGAACCAGCAGCGACAAAAGTGAACTTCACCGAAAGATATGAAGAAAAAGAAGTGTCGTTCACATTAGTTCCTCCTTCTACGGTTGCGGATGGTAATTTCTCAATCGCAGCTATTGCAGAAGCAGATGGTAAAACATTTGATACTACTGTACAAGAAATTAAATATGTCCACATTAATGACTCTTACTTTATGTACCCTTCAAACATTAATGGTGTGGCTTTTGAGTTAATAAAGCCAGACAATCTGAAGGTTGGTTATATTGACAGCGGCTTTGATACGATTGCGGATTCATTACAAAATGCTGGATTTGATATAACGAAGATTACTCCAGAAGATCTAGCAAATGGTGATCTTTCACAATATGATACAATCGTTGCTGGAATCAGGTCGACGCTTGGAAGACCAGACGTATTGCAAAATAACGCACGTTTGCTTGAATATGTGGAAAACGGTGGACATTTAGTAATGCAGTATGTTACTTCTGGGGATCCATGGAATAGAGGTGCATTCACACCACCCTATCCATTAGAAATAGGATCACCTTCCATTCGTGTCCGTGTAACAGACGAAAATGCAAAGGTTACAGTTACTCAACCGGAACATGAACTCTTTAACAAGCCAAATAAGATTAACGATAGTGACTGGGATGGATGGGTACAAGAAAGAGCTCTGTACTTCCCAACTGCATGGGATACTAAGTATCAAACATTTGTATCCATGGCAGACCCTGGCGAAGCTCCATTCAACAGTGGAATCCTCATGGCTGAATACGGTGATGGAACATTCCTATACACCAATCTTGTATTCTACCGTCAAATCAATGCCCAAGTTCCAGGAGGATATCGAATTTTCACGAACTTAATTAGCTACGGTTCAAATAACTAAAATCATTTATCTAGAGGGCTTTCCCAATAATACATGAAAGCAATAAGGATTTGAAGGACATCTATCCTTTAATAAAACCATTAAATAAAGAAAATGACGTGTGCAATTCACGTCATTTTCTTTTCAGATTGTCGAGAAAGGGTATTTTTCTCGTCAATCTGACGACAGTATCTGTCGTTTTCTATTTATGTAATGAACATGCCTATTAGCGTTTCTGACAAAAGATTGATTGCCAGCCCTCTTGTTCATTCTCTTCAAAATAGAGGACCTTCCAATCTCCAAATTCTGCTAACAACTCATTTGACTTTAGTTTATATTGTTCGGAAACTCCTTGTTCCTCTGTGTACGGTGACTGATAGTAGGTTTCCATAAAGAAATAACCCCCATCTTTTAAAACGTTCTTTACAATTGGAAACAGTGAGCGATCTAGATAATAGGACATAACAATAAAGTCGAAGGGGTTATTCGGCCAATTTAACGTATCCAGATCTGTTAGGTCTGTTACTCGAGGCTGCACACTTAGATTATCTTTGGCTGCCTGTTCTTGGACATAGTTGATAGCAACGTCTGAAATATCAATAGCTTCGACTTGATTGTTCATTCCTGCAAGGAACAAACTGTTTCCACCGAGACCACACGCTATATCCAAGACCGTACCGCCTTCCTTAAAATAAGAGGCCAGCTTCTTTAATCTTGGATTGGGTTGAGGTTCCTTTAGCTGAGTTATTCGATCCAGATGTTTTAAATTCCATTTGTCTTTCGTGTTCATTTTGAGCTCCTTATTTTTTGTATTTTCATTGTTTACTATATTGAGAATATTATGGATTGTTTTTTCCAACTATATAACTTTTTACTATATTTTTCTAGTATTTTATAAAAAAAAGCAACCTTAATAGATTGCTTTCAAAGGAAATTTTCCTTATTAAGTTTATCTTTGCTCTTCCGACTATCGGATAACCTCTATTTCTAAATGAACTATTCATTGTTCCATTGATCTATTAACTTAGTTGCTTTTTCAGCTAACTCTTCCCTTGCTTCCCCAGAAATCAAGTTACTTAAACCACTATTATTCAGATGTCTAATAAAGGTTTCCATTTGCTGAATGGCTTGTGGAATTCTTCCATCCCCATAGTGATGTTCTGCATTTTTCAGGTGATTTTCCAGCT
>JAPSKD010000183.1 GCA_031177865.1 Bacillus sp. (in: firmicutes)
AATTGTTGTTGCTCTCCGAAGTAAAATATGACTGATTGAGCATTATTTTTATATAAAAAGCCTTCACTTTATGAGAAAAGAGCCTGTAAAATTCGTTATAAAGCTCAAAATATCTTATTCCACGTTAGTATCGGCTTTAAGATTTTAACAAACATGTTTATTAAAACAGCCTTATCCATTAAAAATATTAACGTAATTAGTCAGTCATTTCAAGGAATGTAAGAAAAGTGTCCGAATTTGTTATTTTGAAAAAATTAGACGGGGAGAATAGAAGGATGTATGGGGCAAAAATAAAAAAAGAGCACTACTTGTGTAGTAGGCTCTAGTTGAATACTACTTTCTAGGAAGCTCCGGCTTCTTCAAATTCTACTTCTAATTCACCTAAGCGGTGGTACTCAGCCAGGACAGCTTCTTGAATTTTGCCGCGCGTACCAGAGTTGATTGGATGCGCAATATCACGAAATTCTCCGTCTGGAGTACGTTTACTTGGCATAGCCACGAATAAACCATTGTTACCGTCAATAACGCGGATGTCATGAACAACGAATTCATTGTCTAATGTAATTGATGCAATCGCTCTCATACGGCCATCCGTGTTAACGCGGCGTAATCTTACGTCTGTTACTTCCATGTCCTCACACCCTTTTCTTATGTTAAAAAGCTAGTGTTATTAATTCAACATGGTTTCTAGTAAATCCTTCTTAATCTATTAAATATTTTAAAAATATTTTAGACAAAATGGTGAACATTTTTAAAAGTCAGATATTTCGGTATTAAATATGGTGTGATTATATAACAAAATAAAAAAACGCTCGTTATTTCACGAGCGCAATGACTTCAATTTCCACCAATGCATCTTTCGGTAATCTTGCTACCTCTACACAAGAACGCGCCGGTTTATTCGTTGAGAAATATTCACCATATATTTCATTAATTGCTGCAAAGTCATCCATGCTCTTAATAAAAACAGTAGCCTTCACGACTGTCTCAAACGAAGCCCCTGCGGCTGTAAGCACGGCATCCAAATTTTTAAAAACTTGATGAGTCTGTTCTTTAATACCGCCCTCTGTCATTACTCCCTCTGCTGTCAACGGAATTTGACCAGAACTATAAAAAAGATTATTTACGATGATTCCTTGAGAATAGGGACCGATAGCGGCAGGCGCTTGGTTGGTTTGAACAACTTTCATACTTATTCCTCCGTTCTTCGTTTAAAATAGTTTCCTTCTGTAACCTGAATTCTCTTTTCCTTTACATCAACATCAGTCAGTTTAACAAGTGATTTGTATTCATCTACGAGTCGTTCTTCAATTTTTTCAGCTTCAACCAAAACGGCTATACCAGCTACTTGTGCATTAAATTCTTCTAGTAAGCTAATCATCCCCATTACAGTTCCGCCTGCTTTCATAAAGTCATCGACAACCAAGACCCTGGAGCCTTGAGCCAAACTTCTTTTTGAAAGTACCATGGTTTGAATTCTTTTTGCCGACCCAGAAACATAGTTAATGCTGACGGTTGGACCTTCTGTTACTTTACTATCTCGTCTAACAATCACAACAGGTGTGTTTAACTGACTCGCTACAGCATAAGCAAGGGGAATCCCCTTTGTAGCTACTGTCATGACCACATCGATTTTAGTATTCACATAGGCGGAAGCAATAATCCGTCCAGCTTTCTGGACAACAGATGGGTCACCCAAAATATCAGTTAAATACAAGTATCCCCCTGGCAAAAGCCGATCAGGGTGGGCAATTAACGAACATAATTCATTCACAAATGGTCTTGCCTCTTCATCACTTACACTTACAAAAAATTTAACTCCACCCGCTGCACCAGGTACAGTTTGCAGCGTTCCGATTCCTCTTTGTTCAAAGGTCTCCTTAACTATTGCTAGGTCTTCACTGATAGAAGATTTCGCAGAAGAATAACGTTCAGCAAAGAAGGTAAGCGGTACCAACTGGCGCGGATGGTCAAGTAAATAGCTTGTCATATCTATCAATCGTTCACTGCGGCGAAACTTCATAGCAATCCTCCAAAAAGACGAATATTCTAATAATAGGATATCACTAATGTACGTTTTTAATCAAGAGTGTGTCGTTCACCGAGCATCCTTACAGCAAATACTTGATCGCAAAAACCTCTTAGTCCATTATAAATCCGATGCATTCTCGAATCGTGCTGGACAATCCCAAAGACTGTGGGTCCGCTTCCGCTCATCAGCACGGCATCCGCACCAAACCGCTTCATTTGCTCTTTAATTTGCGCCACCTCTGGATGAAGTTTTAATGTAACATCTTCCAGAACATTTCCGACATTTTCACATACACTTTGATAGTCATTGTTTTGAATCGCTTTGACCATCTCGTCAATTTTAGGGTGCTTCATTCCATTTAAATCTAAACGGCGATAAACCTCTGCTGTTGATACGCCAATAAACGGTTTTGCTAAAATGACCCAACATGTTGGCGGAGCAGGAAGGTCAGTAATCATCTCTCCTCTGCCCCTCGCTAAAGCTGTGCCGCCATACACACAAAATGATACATCCGAACCTATTTCCGAACCAAGACTAGCTAATTCGTCTAACGATAAACCAAGTCCCCATAGTTTATTAAGACCCCTAAGTGTTGCAGCGGCATCACTGCTGCCCCCAGCCAGTCCGGCCGCCACAGGTATTGTTTTTTCAATTGTTATTTGGACCCCTTTTTTTACTTGATAGCGGTCCTTTAACAATTGTGCTGCCTGAAAGGCTAAGTTCCTTTGGTCATCAGGAACATAACGGTTATGGGAGAGAATATGTATTTTATCCTGTTCTAATAATGTTAGTTCAACACGATCCGCCAAATCAATCGTCGTCATGATCATCTCAACTTCATGAAAACCATCAGGACGCTTATATAAAACATCCAAGGATAGATTAATTTTGGCTGGTGCTTTTACTAAAAGCTTCACTATGCACACCTACACTTCTATCGTTCATATATTTTTTCCTATTTTACCATAAAACTACTGATAGGAAAAAAGACTGTCAATAATAATGGCTCTTTTCTCAAATGTTGTTGCTTTTGAAAGCAAATAACATTTGAGAAAAGAGCCTGCAAACTTAGTTCAAAAGCTCAAAACGGTTTATTCCACGTTAAAATCGGCTTTAAGATTTTAACAACAATCTTCACGAAAACTGTCATAATATTTAAAGGCCAGAGAGATTCTACCCTCTGGCCTTACCGTGGTGTTTGTTTTGTTTAAACATTGAGAAGCGCAGTGCTGCTTTTCAACTTACTCGGCTATTAACTGCCTTTTTTAAGAGTTTCTGTTGTTTTTCATCAGTTGCTCTGAGGCCAGTTCAATTGCTCTTTTTACCATATTTCCTGCGTCCTTAGCTCTAATGCCGCCCCAGCCCTCTTTTTGAACGACATCATAAAAACCTAGCTCTTTTGCAAGTTCTTCTTTAAATTGACTAGACATTACACCTCTTCTTCTTGCCATCTAAACAACCCCTTTTTTACACTCACGGCACTATTAGTATGGTATTAAGGGATTTTTTTATTTGGTAAAAAGCAAAAGGCAGAAAATCGGATGATTTTCTGCCCTAAAAATTGCCCTATATTCTAACTTAAAGCTATGTTTCCTGCTGCGTCTTCATAGAAGGTTATTTGAACCGTTTCAGTAAGTACATCTGCATAGCTGTATGAAACTCGTTCAAATGCATTCTCTTCTTGATCTAACTCGATTACAAAAACCGAAGGGTACGTTTCGGCTAATACGCCTGATCGTTCGATTGTTTTTCTACGTCCTCCGTTTGCCTTGAGCAACAATCTTTTCCCTAAATTTGAATCAAGAGCCTTTTTAATATCGGCTAAGGTTTTTGGCATTCGGTCCACCTCACTGTGTAAAGTATATCACACTGACATAGTCCTTGTCAAATAAAAACATAAAATTATATCAGTCCGACAAAAAGATTGTCAATATCTTTTCTTCTACTTTTTCTCCTAATTTTCAACAATCATTATGATTTCCTTAACAAGGGCGGATTATGTGCATATAAAAAAAATAAGCCTTTATTTTTTTCCTAAAGGCTTATGACTCTTCTTGCTGGACAGGATTATAAGGCATTCCTGTTCGTAAGACTCCTTTAGTTTCAATGCCTCCCAGTCCTTTTTCTCCTGTAAGTGTGTTGCGTAATACATCCCAAACATTGATACTTTCCATAAACGGCGTGAAGCTGATCTTCGCAACGATATAAACGGGGTCTAGAGCGTGTATATTGATTCGTGATGGGGAACTAGCAAAGTTTGCTCCTGCATGTATCAAGGATTCAAAGTGTGATTGACAGGCTCCTGCAAAAATCACGAGTTGATCTAAATGGGGTATTTTCCTTCGTGCCTCCTTAACGGTTTGGACGAAGTGCTTCGAGTGGCGGTATGCATTGATATCTGTTATCTTCCCCTTTGCCTTTGAATAGGCATCATGACCAGTAATGACTAAAATATCAGGACGGTATTGATCAATTAAACCGCCAATTTTATTTGGCATTTCCTTTTCGTTACAATGAATGCCATAGACAGGAATACCAATTTTCTCGTATAAAGTCATGCACTTTTGTAAGTAGTCAGGATCTCCATCTAAATGAAGAACCCTTCCTGGCATTTGAAAGTAATTGGCTGGCTGAACATAGCCCCCCGTAGCTTCATAATCCTGCCTTTGCTTTAGTAAATCAACGTCCTGTGCAAATAAACGGAAGGATTGCTCTTCAAGTGTTTTGTATTCCTGTACTATTTTTGACCTTACATTTGGGTTAATCACTACTAAATCATCGTAAGGTGCATCTGCCATCAAGCGAATATCCTCACCATATAGGACTACAAATTTCTGGCCGTTTAGTGTTTGAATATCAATAACTCGGAATAGAATATCACAGTTATAGGACCGTCTGCCGACAATATCCATCTTCTTTATATTCACTGCTGTCACTCCAATAAGACCAGCATATAGGCCTTCCAAATAAAGTTTCTCTGTGATAGGCTATGCAACTACACAAAGTTTTGTGAATGGACTATTAGAAAAGCGGAAGCGCCTTGCTCAAGGGCGACAGGCATAAGGCGAGCCGGCGAGAAGGTTGCTTTTTACCTTCTTGACGGATTGACTTATGACCCCGAGCCCCTAGGCTGCTTGCGCTAGACAGTAAACTAAGTTCAAATTTTTTCTCTCTTATAAAAAAAATAGACCATAAAGGTCTATTGGAAATAGTGAAGCAACTCGTCGCTCAAACGGCCAAACTCCTGTACAGACAGGGTTTCCCCTCTTCTTGTCGGCTCAATCCCCGCTGCATTTAGTGCACTTATGATTTCTTCCTTTTTTTGTTTTCCATCCGGAAGCTGGCTGGTTAAATTATTTAGTAACGTTTTTCTTCTTTGGGCAAAACTTGCTCGTGTTACTTGGAAAAAGAACTTTTCATCTTTTACGATTACCGCTGGTTCTTCCCTTTTTGTTAAGCGAATGACAGCCGAATCTACATTTGGTTGAGGAACAAAGACTGTTTTCGGGACAATCATAACCGTCTCTGCCTTTGTATAGTACTGTACAGCGATGGAAAGTGACCCGTACTCCTTTGTCCCCGGCTTTGCTGAAATGCGATCTGCGACCTCTTTTTGAAGCATACACACGATACCTCGAATTGGGATTTGCTCCTCTAGCAGCTTCATAATTATCGGAGTCGTCACGTAATAAGGAAGATTGGCCACAACCATAAGGTCATCGTTATCCGTAAATTCAGTATCTATAACTTCCTGAACATCTGCCTCTAGTATATCTTTATGTATCACTTTTACATTTTCATATGGTGAAAGAGTGTCCGCCAATATGGGTAATAATCTTTGATCAATTTCAAATGCAACTACTTTTTTACTTCTGCGTGCAAGCTGTTCTGTCAGTGCTCCAATACCAGGGCCAATTTCAATCGCACCTGAATGGTCTCCCAATTCAGCAAAGTCAACAATTCTATGTAAGATGTTTGTATCTATTAAAAAGTTTTGCCCCAGACTTTTCTTAAAAGAAAAGCCGTATTTTTCAAGTATCGCACGCGTACGAATCGGGGTAGCAATGTCTTTATTCATTTTTTTCCTCCTGTATGACAACTGCAAGAGCTTCTGCAAATTCCTGCCTGCTAATTTGGAACATCATTAACCTTTTATATAATTGTTTCCCGTTGGTATAACCGATTTTCAAAAGTTTTCCCAACAAAATCCTTCGTTCTTTTGAACCTGGTCCTCCAACGAGTCCTGCCGTAATTAAATCTTCTTGTGTGATTTCCTCTTGGATAGTCTCTGACATGGTTTGTGCGTCTCTTAATGCGTTCCTTATTGCCTCTAGAGATGCATGTTCCACGCCAAGACCTTTTCCGTTTTTAGCGATAGCAACTTCTTTCGGTAAGAAAGCATGTTTTGCGCCGGGTACTTTTTCCGCAATCGTTTTTCTGATTTTTTCTCCTGGAAAGTCGGGGTCTGTAAAGATGATAACCCCTCTTGTTTCTTGTGCTCTTTTTATTTTTTCAATTGTTTCTTCATTAATTGCAGAACCATTGGTTTCAATCGTGTCTGCGTCAACTGCTCGTTTAATCGTGGTAGTATCGTCTTTACCTTCCACCACAATGAATTCCTTAATCTTCATTATTTCCTCCGCACAATTTTTTAGAGGCTGTGTTAACAAGTCTGTTGATTTCCACCCCAGGCACTTCGCGGACCTTAGGGCGGTCCGGGGAGCCTCCTCGGCGCTTAAGCGCCTGCGGGGTCTCCCCTGCCCCGTCCTCCCGCAGGAGTCTTCGTGCCTTACGCTCCAATCAACAAAGTATTAAAACCAAAAATTTAGCTTTAACACAGCCATTAAAAAAACTAAAAAAATTGAAAAATAAATGAAACATTTTTGTAATGTCCACCGTCTATATTAGCAAATGCATTCATATTATTTAGTAAATAGCTTAATGTATTCGATGATGTAAGTATAAAGAATATTAAACAAAAAGCAAAATGCAGAGGCTAAATTAAACCTCTGCAGCGTTTAGCTTATTGTAATATCTTAATCTTTACCTTTCTCACTCCCCAGCGGAAAGCCTCCGCCTTTGTTGGGAAAAAAACATCAATCTTGTGACCCTTTATGGCGCCGCCAGTATCAGCAGCTACAGCATAGCCGTAGCCTTCCACATAAACCTTCGTTCCCAGCGGAATAACTCGTGGGTCCACTGCAATTACTTTTGCACCTGGGTTAGCACGCAGATCAAATCCCGTAGCTGTTCTTCCTGAACAGCCGTTACAATAGGCAGTATAGGCAGTAGTATTAACATAAAACTCAGTTCCAGTTTCTGCTCCACGGGAAACTTGAATATCTAATTCCTTCGTTCCGACAGCCACAACTTTATCGAGTTTTTCTCTAAGTTTCTGCTCACCAATTAATTTTCTTGAGACTTCTTTACCATTTTCCAAGATGACTTCATATTCTTTCGAAACAAGTCCCTGTTTACCTTCTGTAACAGTTATTTGTTTTCCCTTTTCTAAGCCCTCATCCTTCTTGGTGATAACAGCAAATTGAATTGGTTCTTCCACTACATCGGTGACTTTTTCTACGCGAATGACGTTAATAACGCCATCTTTTTGCAATGTCTCTGATAATGACGGTTCAACTCGGTCAAATTCATTAAGTTTAATACCCTGTTGTGTTAAAAAGTCAGCGACCGTAGCCGAAGTGGACCATACTTGTTGCTCTTTCCCGCCGTCAACTAGTGTAAGATGAAGAGCGAATTTAATGCGAATATCCATCTTGCTTTTGATCGTTTCCTGCGGTTTTGGTGATATTTCATCCTGTTCGTTCAATACAATTTGTTGCTCATTCAGTAGCTCAGCGACTGTACCTGCTGTTGTCCATATCGTTTTTTTCTCGTTGTCTTGGACAATTTGAACCTGCTTTGCTTGCTTCCAGACAATCTTTTGATTGTCTTTCACCTTCGCATCGGCTGAAGGTGACAAGTAGTCTTTTGAGTTGAGTGGTATTTCCAGTTGAGCCAATACTTCCTTAACTGTATTGGCATGCGTTTTTATTACTTTTTGCTGTCCGTTTAGAGTCAATGCAACGGTAAACTTAGATCCTTCATAGTATGAAAAACCAAGAAGTGCTGCTAAAACTACAAAACTAGCAAAAGTGATCGCCAACCTTTTCTTACTCAAAGACTTGGAAAACAGGTTTTTCATGTTTTTGAATACGATGAAAAACGCCTCCTTCTCTCGGAGAGATTATTGCGAAACATGCTGTCGGCTGTCAACCCTTGCATTTGTTGTGAACGTATTTCCTATTATGCATATAGTTGGGAAATTTGCAAAGGAAAACTTATCGACACGGTTATCCTATGAAGAAAAGAAGGCGTGTAGAACTTTAAGTTATAGTAAAAAATTCGGACAAGCTTCTATTTACTTCGACAAGCTTGTCTATCAGTTTATGTCGAATAATTTTTTCGCATTAGCAGTTGTTATTTCCGCAACTTCTTCAAAAGATAGTCCTTTGAGTTCAGCAATTTGTTCTGCGACTAACTTTACATATCCGGGTTCATTGCGTTTACCACGATAAGGATGAGGAGCTAGATACGGACAGTCAGTTTCAATTAGCAGTTTTTCTATTGGAACAAGCGCTGCCACTTCTTTGGGTTTTTTGGCATTTTTAAACGTAACTGGACCGCCAAGAGAAATGTAAAAATTCATTTTTAGACATTCTACAGCAACCTCAGGACTTCCACTAAAGCAATGCATAATTCCTCCAACCTCAGCTGCACCCTCCTCCTGTAAAATTTCTACGATATCAGCTGTTGCCTCCCGATTATGGATAACAATTGGAAGTTTTACCTTTTTGGCCAACTGAATTTGTCTTCGAAATACCTCTTTTTGGATATCCTTTGGAGACTTGTCCCAATGGTAATCTAGTCCCATTTCTCCGATTGCGACTACTTTTGGATGCGCAGCTAGTTCTTCAATCCAAATCAGGTCCTCGTCTGTCATATCAATGGCATCAACTGGATGCCATCCTACACAGGCATAGATAAACTCATATTTTTCAGCAATTTCCATTGCTTTATTGATAGTGGGTCTGTCAAAGCCCACACAAACCATATGTGATACCCCTGCTTCCTGTGCCCTTTGAATAACCTCCTCAAGATCTTCCTCATATTGTTCAGCGTTAAGATGTACATGCGTATCAAATAACATAAATAAAACTCCTTTGTAGAATTTCAGCACAGTTTTATGTCGAACCAATAAAGAAAAAATGGAAATGCCACAAAATTTGTTTCACGTGGAACAATTCAAAGCGGAAGCGCCTTCGGAACAAGCACAGCTTGTTCCTGCGAAGAATATTCTAAGGAGCTTCCCTTTGTGCTCAGGGGAGACAGGCATAAGACGAGCCGGCGAGAAGGCGCTTTTTGCCTTCTTCAGGGGCGGCTTATGCCTCGAGTCCCAAGGAGCCGCAACTAGACAAGCTTATGACCCCGAGCCCCTAGGCGCTGTAGCTAGACATTTCTCAAATTAAAAGAGCCTATAAAGGCTCCTCTAGATATTATTCTACTTTACCTTCGAACCGTTAGGTAATGTTTGGTCAACAGTGGCAAGTGACAAGGCCCCATCTTTTGATCCTGCTAATATCATTCCTTGTGATAATTCACCACGTAGTTTCACTGGCTTAAGGTTCGTAATACAAATTACTTTTCTTCCAACTAATTCCTCAGGTTTATAGTACTGAGCAAT
>JAPSKD010000184.1 GCA_031177865.1 Bacillus sp. (in: firmicutes)
AAGGAATTTGAAAAAGAAATCTTTTTTGAAGGCTGTATGCCAATCGAAGTTATGGCACAAAGAGGTAAGAAAACGATGTTATTTGGTCCGCTAAAGCCAGTTGGTTTAGAAGATCCAAAAACAGGGAAAAGACCTTATGCGGTTGTACAGCTACGTCAAGACGATGCTGCAGGAACCCTATACAATATTGTTGGTTTCCAAACACATTTAAAATGGGGGCCGCAAAAAGAGGTAATTCAGTTAATTCCAGGACTTGAAAATGCAGAAATTGTTCGCTACGGAGTTATGCATCGTAATACTTTTATCAATTCACCAAAGGTACTCAAAGCTTCCTATCAATTTAGGGAACGTGAAAATCTGTTTTTTGCAGGGCAAATGACAGGTGTGGAAGGATATGTGGAATCGGCTGCAAGTGGACTAGCTGCTGGAATAAATGCTGCTAGATTAGCTTTGGGGAATGAGCCTGTAGTGTTTCCTGTTGAAACGGCAATTGGAAGCATGGCACGATATATTACTACAGCTAACGCAAAGAATTTCCAGCCAATGAATGCTAATTTCGGACTGTTTCCAGAATTACCTGAAAAAATCAAGGGAAAACAGGAACGAAATATGCAGCATGCAAACAGAGCATTAGAAACAATTCAGAACTTTGTGAAAGTTTTGTAAAATTTATTGCAAGGGATTAAGAAGTGTGTTACGCTTTAGTAGCCTTTGTGGTTGACATATTAACAAATGTGACTGTTTTGTTAACATTACTTAATAACCATTTACACTTGGTGCAAACTTAATCACAATATACATTTGGACAACCCCTATATGCTTAGCGTAATTTCCTTTTGTTCATGGGTGAACAAGTGAGGATTGAATAGAATCAATTGTAACGTATATGCCCATATAAAAGGGAATAAATGAATAAAGTTTTCATACTATTCTAGTGTAATGCACTTGTCTACTTAAGACAATCTCTTGTTACATAGGTTTGCTAGTGAAAATGCAAGAGGAGGAGAAATGATGAACGAATTTCATGCCACGACGATATTTGCAATCCATCATAACGGGCAATGTTCAATGTCTGGTGATGGGCAAGTCACATTTGGTAATGCAGTAGTGATGAAGCACACAGCAAAAAAGGTAAGAAAGATATTTAATGGAAGAGTATTAGCGGGTTTTGCCGGATCTGTAGCAGATGCTTTCACTCTATTTGAAATGTTTGAAGGCAAATTAGAAGAATATAATGGCAACCTCCAACGAGCTGCTGTTGAGCTTGCTAAACAGTGGAGAAGTGATAAGGTACTAAGAAAGCTAGAAGCAATGTTAATCGTCATGAATAAAGAAGATTTACTCCTTGTATCAGGAACAGGAGAAGTAATTGAACCTGATGATGGAATTCTAGCAATCGGTTCAGGTGGGAATTATGCGCTTGCAGCTGGACGTTCTCTAAAGAAATATGCAGGTGACCATCTTACTGCAAAAGAAATTGCAAAGGCTTCTTTAGAAATAGCGGCTGAAATTTGTGTATATACAAACCACAACATTATCGTGGAAGAGCTCTAACGGGAGGGAAGCTACAATGGCTAAAACAGATAATCTAACACCACGTCAAATTGTTGAGAGACTTGATCAATATATAATAGGTCAAAAGGACGCAAAAAAGGCAGTTGCGGTTGCGCTGAGAAATCGATATAGACGTGGTTTGTTAAATGAAAAACTTCGCGAAGAAATTATTCCTAAAAATATTTTAATGATAGGTCCAACAGGTGTTGGTAAAACAGAAATTGCACGAAGAATTGCTAAGCTAGTTGGTGCACCGTTTGTTAAAGTAGAGGCTACGAAATTTACAGAAGTCGGTTATGTTGGCCGTGATGTTGAATCTATGGTTAGGGACCTCGTTGAAACATCTGTCAGATTGGTTAAAGAGGACAGAATGTTAGCTGTGAAGGAACGTGCTGAGGAAAATGCCAATGCAAGGCTAGTTGATTTGCTAGTTCCATCAGCAAAGAAAGCGCAAAATTATAAAAATCCGCTTGAAATGTTATTTGGCGGCGGTAATACAACTCCTGAGCAGGATACCCATCAAGAAGATTACTCAGTAACTGAAAAACGTAAAATTGTTAGGGAAAAGCTCGCGCTTGGTCAATTAGAAGAAGAAATGGTTACAGTGGAAGTGGAAGAGCAAACACCTTCCATGTTTGATATGCTTCAAGGATCAGGGATGGAACAAATGGGTATGAATATGCAAGACGCACTGAGCAGCTTTATGCCGAAGAAACGGAAGAAAAGAAAATTAACAGTCCGTGAAGCCAGAAAAGTATTAACGAATGAAGAAGCTGCAAGATTGATTGATATGGATGAGGTTACAACAGAAGCACTTTATCGTGCTGAACAAACAGGTATCATCTTTATCGATGAAATTGATAAAATTGCAAGCAGAAATTCAGGTGGTTCTTCTGCAGATGTGTCGCGTGAAGGTGTGCAGCGAGATATTTTACCAATTGTTGAAGGTTCAACAATTGTTACGAAATATGGATCCATAAGAACGGATTATATTTTATTTATTGCTGCTGGTGCTTTTCATATGTCAAAACCATCGGATTTAATCCCGGAATTACAAGGGCGGTTACCGATTCGCGTTGAATTAACGAAGTTAACCGTTGACGATTTCTTCAGGATTTTAATAGAACCTGATAATGCTTTAATTAAACAATATCAAGCATTATTAGAAACAGAAGGTATACAAATTGAATTTTCTGACGATGCTATTCGTAGAATAGCTGAAGTTGCTTTTGAAGTGAATCAGAATACAGATAATATAGGGGCTAGAAGACTTCACACTATTTTAGAAAAACTACTAGAAGACTTGTCGTTTGAGGCACCTGATATTTTAATGGAGAAGATTACGATTACTCCACAATATGTAGATGATAAGCTTGGAGCAATATCAAAAAATAAAGATTTAAGCCAATTTATCTTGTAATTATATAACAATAAAACTTAATAATGGTTCCAGTTAATTAGGAGGAAGAAACAGATGGATTTACTTACAAAAACAAGAAAAATTAATGTATTACTACAAAAGGCAGCAGGAAAACCTGTAAACTTCAAGGAAATGTCAGAAACTTTAAGTGAAGTTATTGAAGCGAACATTTTCATCTTAAGTCGTCGTGGAAAGCTTTTAGGCTATGCGATTAATCAGCAAATCGAAAATGATCGTATGAAAAAGATGCTAGAGGATCGACAATTCCCTGAAGAGTATACAAATGGTTTATTTAATATTCAAGAGACATCTTCGAATCTTGATATAGAAAGCCAATACACTGCATTTCCTGTTGAAAATAGGGATTTATTCCGTGAAGGATTAACAACAATTGTGCCAATTATCGGCGGCGGGGAACGTCTTGGGACATTAATCCTTGCAAGATTGCAAGAGAAGTTCCATGATGATGACCTAATCCTAGCAGAGTACGGTGCAACGGTTGTCGGTATGGAAATTTTACGTGAAAAGTCAGAAGAAATCGAAGAAGAAGCAAGAAGCAAGGCAGTTGTACAAATGGCCATCAGTTCATTATCTTATAGTGAGCTTGAAGCTATCGAACATATTTTTGAAGAGTTAAATGGCCATGAAGGCTTACTAGTAGCTTCAAAAATTGCAGATCGTGTTGGTATTACACGTTCCGTTATTGTTAACGCTCTAAGAAAGCTTGAAAGCGCTGGAGTAATCGAATCTCGTTCCCTTGGTATGAAAGGAACGTATATCAAAGTTCTAAACGATAAATTCCTAGTAGAGCTTGATAAACTAAGATCTAACTAAGACGAAAAGCGGAAGCGCCTGGTTCAAGGAAAAAAAGCAGTTCATTTTTTCCCAGCCCCGACAAGCAGAAGACGAGCGCTGACAGAAGGCGCTTTTTGCCTTCCGAAGCGATTGGCTTCTGACCTCGAGGGGCTAGGCGCTGGAGCTAGACAATGTAAGCAGTCCCCAGTCCCCAGTCCAACTGGGGATTTTTTTTGAAAGTAAAACTTGATTGTTATCTAGACATATGCTATATTATTAAACGGTGTTATTACACACGCTTGTTGATTTAAGCAGCCGGTGCTGTAAATGATACAGTTGCTGTTTAAAAATGAGACAAGCGGAGGAAAACGAAACCATAGGAGGAAAATAACATGTCAGTAATTTCAATGAAGCAATTGCTTGAAGCTGGTGTACACTTCGGACACCAAACTCGCCGTTGGAACCCTAAGATGAAGAAATATATCTTCACAGAGCGTAACGGTATTTACATCATCGACCTACAAAAAACAGTTAAGAAAGTTGAAGAAGCTTATAACTGGGTGAAAGATCTTGCTGCTAACGGCGGAACTATCCTTTTTGTTGGTACTAAGAAACAAGCTCAAGATTCTGTTAAAGAAGAAGCAGCTCGTTCAGGTATGTACTTTGTTAACCAACGTTGGTTGGGTGGTACTTTAACAAACTTTGAAACAATCCAAAAGCGTATTGGCCGCTTAAAAGATATTGAAAGAATGTCAGAAGACGGTACTTTCGAAGTATTACCTAAAAAAGAAGTAGTTCAATTAAAGAAAGAACAAGAACGCCTTGAAAAGTTCTTAGGCGGAATTAAAGATATGAAGCAGCTTCCAGATGCACTTTTCATTATCGATCCTCGTAAAGAGCGTATCGCAGTAGCAGAAGCTAAAAAGTTAAACATTCCTATCGTAGGTATTGTTGATACTAACTGTGATCCAGATGAAATCGATGTTGTAATTCCAGCTAACGATGATGCAATCCGCGCTGTAAAACTATTAACTGGTAAAATGGCGGATGCGATTCTTGAAGCTAAACAAGGTGAAGAAGTAGCACAAGAAGCGTAAGATATCGATTTTTTCAAAAGGTGATAAGAGGGAGACCCTTTATCACCTTTTTTTAAGAAATGTTTATCTTAAGTTGGAATGGCTAAGATAGTATTATAGTACATAGTTTAAGGAGGAATTTACAATGGCAGTTACTGCTCAAATGGTTAAAGAACTACGCGAAAAAACAGGCGCAGGGATGATGGATTGTAAAAAAGCATTAACAGAAACAAATGGTGATATGGATAAAGCAATCGACTTCTTACGTGAAAAAGGGATTGCTTCAGCTGCGAAAAAAGGTGACCGTATCGCTGCAGAAGGTTTAACATATGTTGTTGCTGAAGGTAACAATGCAGTTATTTTAGAAGTAAACTCTGAGACAGATTTCGTTGCTAAGAACGAAGCATTCCAAAACCTTGTAAAAGAATTAGCTGCTCACTTGCTTGCTAACAAGCCAGCAACTGTTGAAGAAGCTTCTGCACAAACAATCAATGGTGTAACTGTTGCAGATTATATCAACGCTGCTATTGCTAAGATTGGCGAGAAAATTACACTTCGTCGCTTTGTGATTCTTTCAAAAACTGATAATGATGCTTTTGGTGCATACCTTCACATGGGTGGACGTATCAGTGTGTTAACTGTTCTTGAAGGTACAACTGATGCCGATTCTGCTAAGGATGTTTCTATGCATATCGCAGCATTAAGACCTAAATATGTTTCTCGTGACCAAGTTTCTCAAGAAGAAGTTGAGCATGAGCGTCAAGTTTTAACTACACAAGCACTTAACGAAGGAAAGCCTGAAAATATCGTTGCTAAAATGGTTGAAGGCCGTCTTGGAAAGTATTTCGAAGATGTATGCTTACTTGATCAGACTTTCGTTAAAAATCCTGACCAAAAAGTTCGTCAGTTTGTTGAATCAAAAGCTGCTACTGTTCGTGAATTCGTTCGTTACGAAGTAGGCGAAGGTATCGAAAAGCGTGAAGACAACTTCGCTGAAGAAGTTATGAACCAAGTTAATAAAAAGTAATTGGTTGTAAGCATGATACGCAAAATATGTTTTGAATAGGGAACACGTTGTGTTCCCTATTTTTAAAGTTTTTTTTAATAATAAATATACATAATAAGGAGGTTTATATGAGCGGTCCTAAGTACAAACGTGTCGTTCTAAAACTAAGCGGGGAAGCACTTGCTGGAGAATCAAGCTTCGGTATTAAACCATCTGTTATTAAATCAATCGCTGGACAAGTTAAGGAAATTGCAGAACTCGGTGTTGAGGTGGCTGTTGTTGTTGGCGGTGGTAATATTTGGCGTGGTAAAATAGGCAGTGAGATGGGAATGGACAGAGCAACTGCAGATTACATGGGTATGCTTGCCACAGTCATGAACTCATTAGCACTTCAAGATAGTTTAGAACACCTGGGGATTGAATCTCGCGTTCAAACCTCCATTGAAATGCGTCAAGTTGCAGAGCCATATATTAGACGTCGTGCAATGAGACATTTAGAAAAAAAGCGCGTAGTTATTTTTGCAGCGGGTACGGGAAATCCTTATTTCTCAACCGATACAACTGCTGCACTCCGAGCTGCTGAAATCGATGCAGAAGTGATATTAATGGCAAAGAATAATGTAGATGGAGTTTATACTGCTGATCCGCGTATTGATCCGAATGCAACAAAATATGATGACCTCTCTTTCTTGGATGTAATTAAAGAGGGATTGGCTGTTATGGATTCAACAGCTTCTTCATTATGTATGGATAATGATATTCCACTTATTGTTTTCTCTATTATGGAACAGGGTAATATTAAACGTGCTGTTATGGGTGAAAAAATTGGAACAATTGTTAGGGGGAAAAATTAATGCCAAAACAAGTGATTTCAACAATAAAAGATAGAATGTCAAAAGCAATACAAGCTTACACTCGTGAACTTGCAAGTATTCGTGCAGGGAGAGCGAGTGCTTCTTTACTAGATAGAATTACAATTGACTATTATGGAGCACCAACACCAGTCAATCAAATGGCTGGGATATCAACACCAGAAGCTAGACTCCTTGTCATTCAGCCTTATGATAAATCAATTTTAGGTGATATTGAAAAAGCCATTCTTAAATCTGATTTAGGTTTGAATCCTTCAAATGATGGTCAGGTTATTCGCCTTGCGATTCCTCAATTAACAGAAGAGCGCCGAAAAGAGCTTGTAAAAGTGGTGAAGAAAGAATCAGAAGAGGCTAAAGTAGCGATCCGTAATATCCGCCGTGATGGTAACGATGATTTGAAAAAGCTGGAGAAAAACGGAGAGATAACTGAAGACGCACTTCGCGGTTATTCTGATGATATTCAAAAACTAACAGATGAGCATATCAACAAGATTGACCAAATAACGAAAGACAAAGAAAAAGAAATCTTGGAAGTTTAATTATTTTGAAGAACCCTCTTTTCAGGGGGTTTTTTCACTATTTTCTCCTTAAAATAATTTAAAGTAGAAAGTTAAACCTCATTCTTAATTCTTGTCCTAATACATAAATTAATTAGAAGAAGATATATTTTTACTTTTTTGGTATGATAAAAGCATGCGAAAATCAGCATTCTTCATATATATCAACACAGGCTCTGTGGGCATGATCTATAATCGGAGGAAATGATTATCTTAATTTGGAGGAGCAATGTTATGTTTAATAAAATTAGGCTTTGGAAGAATCAAAATAATAACTCTTCCACACTCCGAGAAAATATAGAAAAGGTTAAAAAATTGCCGGTACCGGAACATGTAGCGATTATTATGGATGGCAATGGGCGCTGGGCAAAGAAGCGAGCATTGCCCCGAATTGCCGGCCATCATGAAGGTATGAAGGTCGTGCGTAAAATAACGAAGTTAGCAAACACCCTTGGAATAAAAACGCTGACGTTATATGCTTTTTCAACAGAAAATTGGAAACGGCCAAAAAACGAAGTAGACTATTTAATGAAGCTTCCGGAGGAATTTTTAGGAACCTTCCTGCCTGAATTAATTGAAGAAAATGTTCAAGTAGCGATGATGGGCTATAAAGACCAACTTCCGGTACATACCTTACATGCAATTGAAAAAGCAATAGATGATACAAAAGACAATGATGGTCTCGTATTAAATTTTGCGCTTAACTATGGCAGCAGATCTGAAATTATTGATGCAACCAAAAAAGTCTTAAATGATTATAAAAGTGGAATACTGAATGAGAGCGATTTAAACGAAGAGGTTTTCTCCTCCTATCTGATGACTTCAGAGCAAAAAGACCCGGATTTATTAATCCGGACTAGTGGAGAAATACGGCTAAGCAATTTTATGCTATGGCAATTAGCCTATACGGAGTTTTGGTTTACGGATGTATTATGGCCAGACTTTAGAGAAAAACATCTAATTGAAGCTATTGAAGCATTTCAGAATCGTCAACGTCGATTTGGCGGTATTTAAGTCCTCTCTCAAGTCCTATAAAGGTGTTGAAATCTTAGATGAAGCAAAGAATCATTACAGGAGTCGTAGCAGCTGCTTTATTTCTACCTATTGTTTTTTACGGTGGACTACCTTTTGTGTTATTAACGTACTTCTTGGCAACAGTGGGGTTGTATGAGTTATTAAAAATGAAAAAACTTAGTATTTTTTCTGTACATGGACTGTTAACACTTTTATTTCTCTGGGTTATTCTTTATCCAGAGCAGTACAGTGATATAGTAAATACTTTTTATTATACAAAAACAGAACTTGGCATCGCTTTTATCCTCTTGTTATTGGCATATACGGTCATAACAAAAAATCGTTTTACCTTTGAAGATGTTGGTTTTTCAATATTATCAGCCATTTATGTAGGAATCGGTTTTTATTTCTTTATTGAAACACGTGATGCTGGTCTAGTTTATATTTTTTACTCTTTATTTATGATTTGGGCAACTGATTCAGGTGCTTATTTTGTAGGAAAAGCTACAGGCAAAAGGAAACTTTGGCCTGAAATTAGCCCGAACAAAACGGTAGAAGGTTCGCTTGGCGGTGTGGTTTGTGCACTAATTGTCGCTGTCTTATTTTCTTTATTGACGGAAATCAATGCAAACCTGCTTTCTTTACTCGCAATAACCGCTGTCCTTTCAATTTTTGGACAAATTGGGGACTTAGTCCAATCTGCGTTTAAACGTCACTTTGGCGTGAAGGATGCGGGAAATATTTTGCCAGGACATGGTGGAATCCTTGACCGTTTTGATAGTCTTTTATTCGTTCTGCCATTATTACACTTTTTCCACTTATGGTAGAATACTGTCTAGCTGCAGCGCCTAGGGGCTCGAGGCATATGCCAATCGCTTCGGAAGGCAAAAAGCACGCCTTCTGTCAGCGCTCGTCTTATGCTTGTCGCCCCTGGGAAAAATTGAACTGAATTTTTCCATGAGCAAGGAGCTTCCGCTTTTCTAATTAGGAGTTGAATGATAGTTGAAAAAAATTAGTATTTTGGGTGCTACTGGCTCGATAGGGACCCAAACTTTAGATATTTTGCGTGAACACCCATCAGAATTTAAATTAGTCGCAATCTCTGTAGGGAAAAATCTAGAATTAGCAAGAAAAATGATTACTGAATTTCAACCTGAGCTTGTTTCTGTGCAAGAGTACCATGATTGTAATACATTAAAATCAGAATTCCCTAAGACTAAAATTACCTTTGGTGATGAGGGGCTTGTAGAAGTTGCTGTCTACCCTTCGGCTGATATCCTTGTAAATGCTGTTATCGGAAGTGTTGGTTTAAATCCAACCTTACAAGCAATAGAAAGTGGAAAAACCATCGCGATTGCTAATAAAGAGACATTGGTAACAGCTGGACATCTTGTCATGGAAGCTGCCGAACGAAATGGAGTAGCATTACTTCCAGTAGATAGTGAACATTCCGCTATTTTTCAATGCCTG
>JAPSKD010000185.1 GCA_031177865.1 Bacillus sp. (in: firmicutes)
GAAAGAAATGAGTAATGGGAATAAAAGTCTTGAGCGTATTGAATTAAAAATTAAAACAAGACATCATAACATTTTGGACATTGAAATTTCCTCTGCTCCAATTCTTTATAATGAAAAACCTGCCGTAGAAGTATTTCTAAGAGATGTGACGAAACGGAATAGGCTAGAAGAAGAGGTAAGGAAAAATGAAGAACTATATCGATTTATTACAGAAAACACAACGGATCTAATCTCTTTTCTCAATCCCAACGGGTATTATGAATATTTGTCTCCATCATGTAAGGATTTATTAGACTTCAACCAAGAGGAAATGATCGGCAACCATTTATTTGATTATTTACATCCTGATGACGTAGAAAAAGTAACTGCTTTACTCCTGGAGGCAGATTCCGAATTAGATTTTGCGGCATTCTCGCACCGAGTAAAGAAAAAAGATGGCTCATATATTTGGATAGAAACAAATGCTCGAACCATTCGAAAGCATTCTCGAAAGCTAGAAGGAATTGTAGCTGTTTCACGAGATATTACAGAACGGTTAGAAAAAGAGAAAAGACTTCATGAAGCAAATGTCATGCTACGCTATATTTCTAATATGGACGGGCTAACAGGTATCGCAAATCGAAGATATTTTGATGAAAAATTACAAGAGGAATGGAACCGATTGAAACGAAAGTCTAATCCATTTTCAGCTATCATGATCGATATTGATTTTTTCAAAAAATTTAATGACTTTAATGGTCATCAAGCGGGAGATGAATGTTTAAGGCAAATTGCCTCTGTTTTAAAGAATACTGTAAAGAGACCTGGTGATTTTGCAGCAAGATATGGTGGGGAGGAATTTGTTATTTTACTGCCAGAAACCGATAAAGAAGGAGCTGCTCATGTGGCTCAATTGCTTCAAGCAAATGTAAAAAATCTGAATATACCTTATATTTCGACGGAAAAAGAACCAATTGTCAGTATTAGCGTTGGTTCCGCAACACTGATTCCGAATGAAAAAACAAAACCAGAGGACTTAATCAAACTTGCTGATACAGAATTATATATTGCAAAAGAAAGTAGACAGAACCAATTTAATTTCAACCAACTTTCACACCTAGCCTAAAAGCAAGGTGTTTTTTTGTATTATTTACAAGTTTAATTTCGATAAAGTAACTGAAAATAAGGAAAGGCAAAAAATAGATATAACAATGGGGGTATAGCGGTGAATTCAAAATATGCACCATTATTTGAATCATTGACATTTAAGAATGGAATCCAATTGAAAAATCGATTGGTGATGGCACCCATGACCAATTGGTCATCCCATCCTGATGGAACGGTTACGGAGGCAGAGGTAATGTATTATGCAAGACGCTCTGGTGGAGTTGGAATGGTTATTACCGCTTGCACATACGTTACAGCGAACGGAAAGGGATTTCACGGAGAATTTGGCGGCGATCGGGATGAATTAATACCTAGCTTACAAAAGCTGGCAACTGCTATAAAAGAACAAGGAGCCAAGGCAATATTACAAATTTTCCACGGTGGCAGGCAGGTGCCACCTGAATTAATACCGAATGGCGATATTGTTAGTGCTAGTAATATCCCAGCAGAAGGTAATGGGAAGCCGGTACCACGAGAGTTATCAGATAAAGAAGTTCGTTCCATTATCCGTGACTTTGGTGAAACAACACGCCGTGCGATAGAAGCGGGTTATGATGGAGTTGAAATCCACGGCGCAAACGGTTATCTTATTCAACAGTTTTTCTCTCCACATTCCAACCGTCGCGAGGATCGATGGGGTGGTAGTTTAGAAAAACGCTTAACTTTCCCAATGGCCGTTGTGGATGAAGTCAAGAGAGTGGTGGCTGAGAATGCCAAGGGGCCGTTTATTGTTGGATATCGCTTTTCTCCAGAAGAGGCAGAAACACCTGGCATAACCATGGCAGATACGCTTGTCTTGATTGATGAACTAGCAAAAAAAGATCTAGACTATCTTCATGTCTCCCTGCAGGATTTTTGGTCAACTCCAAGAAGAGGTGTGGACGATACTCGTTCTCGGATAGAAATCATTCAAGAACGGGTTGGAGATAAAGTGCCTGTGGTTGGGGTTGGCTCCATCTATACACCAGATGAAGCTTTAAAAGCTTTCCAAACAGGGGTTGCACTGATTGCCCTAGGACGTGAGATCATCATTGATCCTGACTGGGTTCAGAAGGTAAAAGAGGGTAAAGAAAATGAGATTATTACGGAGATTAATAAAAATAATCAGGATCAGCTTGTGATTCCAGATCCATTGTGGCAGGCGATTATTCACACACCAGGGTGGTTTCCAGGAATCCGATAAAGCGAAAAGAGTTCATCCTCAGGTCGGGATGAACTCTTTACTGCTTATACTCAGCGTTATATGAATTTTCGCCAGAATGCACAGATAATAGCGTGTCAGCGTAACCCACCAGCCGATTCACAATTTCATCCGCAAGAGCATAAACAAGTTGGTGCTGTTCGCTTTTATGCAGGGAAGGATCATCAAAAATGATTGTGGTATTGATAAAAATTTGTTTTGTATCATACAGGTTATAATGAATAATCGTTTTTCCAGCAGCTCCGCCGGTTACGGGATCACGATAACTTGGGAGAAAAATATACCATTCCTCTGCTGTCGGTGACCGAAAATTTTTTGTAAACTTCATTCCACTTATTTCATATTGTATTTGTTCTTTCAACCTTTCATCCATTGCCTCAACGATTGTTTTTTTCATGGTTATACCTCCTTGGCTATAGAAATTAGCATACCCAATTAAAAGAAGGGACTATCCATTTTGCCGTACTTAGAAAAAAGTAGTTACATAAAATAGCATTTTGCTATAATAGTAGGAGTGTATTCACCTTTGTAAAAATTTTGAAATTATCATCAACACCATCCAGGAGGAACAAAATGAACAAGAATAAGTATGTGTTTATAGGGCTTATCATTACGACACTCATTTCAGCTCTAGATACCAATATCATGCAAACAGCAAGTCCGACCATTGTCAATCAACTGGGTGGCTTGGAATTGTTTTCATGGATATTTGTTGTTTATATGTTAGTGAGTACAATAACCGTTCCTCTTTACGGGAAATTATCGGATATGTACGGTCGAAAAAAACTCTTAATGATTGCGGTAGCTTTGTTTACCATTGGGTCGATTCTTTGCGGTTTAGCTAATTCCATGGTCACGTTGATTATTTTTCGAGGAATACAAGGATTAGGGGCAGGAGGAATGATTCCTCTCTCAATGATCATAGTGGGGGATTTATTCACGATTGAAAAACGAGGGAAAATCCAAGCCGTCTTTAGCGGTATATGGGCGGTATCTTCGATTATTGGACCTATATTAGGATCCTTTTTTGTGGAAGCGTTAACGTGGAGATGGATATTTTTTATCAATATCCCTATTGGTATAGCAACGGTTCTTTGCTTAATACCCTATAAGGAAGCTGCGGAATACAAAAAGACGCATATCGATTATAAAGGGTTCTTCCTTTTTGGAGTTTCTATTACACTTTTATTGTTATCAACCAGCTTGAGCAAACCTTTCTGGTACGTTCTTAGTGGTATTATAGGGTTTATACTATTTGTCCTTGTAGAAAGAAAAGAGCAGCATCCGTTTCTTCCCGTTGCCTTATTAAAAAATAAAGGGTTACGATCGACGAATCTTTTTATGTTAATTTACTGCCTGTCTTTCTATGGAACATCGAACTTTATTCCGTTATATTTGCAGGAAGGCAGTCAAATGAGTATTTATAAAAGTGGATTGATTTTGTTAAGTATTGCGCTAGGCTGGATGCTCGGCAGTACTCCAGCAGGAAAATGGATTATCCGCTTTGGCTATAAGGTTTTATTTATAATTGGAAGTATTGTGACAACCGTTTCAGGATTGATACTCTATTTGTTTATCCAAGATTTATCCTATTTTGGTTTGTTTATCATTTTGACGTTCCAAGGTTTTTGCTTTGGTTTATTGTTTGCCCTTGGAACGATTGCCTCACAAGAATTTGCCGAATCCAATATTAAGGGGATGTCAACTTCACTGCAGATATTTTTAAGAAATATCGGGACATCCGTAGGTGTTACCATCATGGGCGTGATTATTAACCATAGTTTTACACTTGCGATAGGGATGAAAAACGTTTTTCTTTATGCTCTCATCTTGAGTTTCATTACTATTTTTCTTAGCTTTCGAATTCCAGAGAAAACATCACCGGTTGGAGAGACCGCATTAACAAAGTAAGGGTTTTTCGGGAGTTGAATAAAATACCTTCACAGATAAATAATAGACCTAGTGTTATCAAATAACACTAGACTTAGTGTTATCCAATAACACTAAACTTCAATGTGGGGGGATATACTTTGAATATACTTTTTAGCTTATTAAGATCCTTACTGCTTCTTGGGATTAGGGTAACTTATGTACTTAATAATGTTCAAGCTAAGTTGAATTTTCTGTTAAGGAAGCCAGTTAGACTAAGCCCAGTGTATTCGTAAAGTATCATCGTTTCGCATTGTAGTACAAAAGGTAAGCATAGCATTATGCTTGCCTTTTTATATGAAAAAAAGTCCAATAATGAAATGGACTTTTTCAGGTGTTACTTATTTTAATATTTCTCTATATTCTTTTCCTTTTTCGACATAGTTATCACTTGAATATTTGAGCATTTGCAGGTCTTTATCTGTTAATTCACGGACTACTTTCCCTGGTGAACCTAAAACGAGTGAGCGAGGAGGGATTTTAATTCCACCAGCTAAAAGTGTGTTTGCACCAATAATACATTCTTCCCCAACTTCGACATTGTCCAGTAAAGTCGATCCCATTCCAATAATTGAATTTCTACCAATCTTACATCCATGCAAAATAACATTATGACCAATGGTAACATCGTCTCCAATTTCAACAGGAGAACCTTCATACAAATGAATCGTGGAGTTATCTTGAATACTGCATCTTTTCCCAACCGTAATTGGGCCGTCATCTCCCCGCAGCACAGCATTAAACCAAACTGTGGATTCTTCTCCTATCATAACATCACCAATAATATAAGCACCTGGTGCCACAAATACACTTTCATGAACCGAAGGTGTTGTACCTTTGTATGAAATTTTCATCGTTAACTCTCCCTTTTATATTCAGAATTGTTTAACATTTAACAAGATTATACCATTACTATCAGGGGAACGAAAAATACTACTTAAAAACTGAAACATAAATAAATGAACTGGAACACCTGCGGACTAGTTTGGCAGGTGCTCTTTTTTTATTTCATAAAATGAAAGCGCTTTTATAATTAACAAAATAATTAAAATAGTCAAAAAACATTGACTCTATCGCTTTACAGTGATAATCTTATAAATAATTTAAAACGAATTGATGACGAGAACAGTAGGCTAAGCACCTTGTCCAAAGAGAGTCGACATTTGCTGGGAGTCGATGGCAGGGCTTATCTGAAGATCATCTCTGAGATGTGTAGCTGAACGATAGTAGTAAGCTACACCGGAATAATCCACCGTTACATGGAACACGTATCATTAAGATACGTTAATCGAGAGCCGCAGTCTGGTGATTTTTGCTGCGGAAGTAGGGTGGTATCGCGAGTTAAACTCGTCCCTATACACGGGGCGGGTTTTTTGTTGTTTTCAAAAAATATGAATGCCTTAAAAGGCGATTAGTTTGATCAAAAAAAGAGGAGGAAAGTGAAATGAATCAACAAGTAGACCAAAAAGAAAAAACTGTTCAAGTAGAGGATATCATTATTGCCAGCCACACCATTAAGGATGTGATTTCGCCAACTCCTCTGCAGTATAATCACTTATTATCCGAGCGATATGACTGTCATATTTATTTAAAAAGGGAGGACATGCAAAGTGTTCGTTCCTTTAAAATCCGTGGTGCTTATAATCGTATTAAAAAGCTAACAGCGGAAGAACTAGAAAATGGAATTATTTGTGCAAGCGCCGGAAATCACGCACAAGGGGTCGCATATTCTTGCAACCATTTAAAAATTAACGGAAAAGTTTTTATGCCGAGTACTACTCCAAAACAAAAGGTGAATCAAGTGAAATTTTGGGGTAAGGAACATGTGGAGATTGTTTTAGTAGGGGATACCTTTGACGATGCATATGAAAAAGCGATGGAATGCAGTCAAGTAGAAAATAGAACATTTATCCATCCATTCGATGACCAAGACGTGATTGCCGGTCAAGGTACAGTTGCAGTTGAGCTGCTGAATGATTGTCCTGAAAAAATTGATTACCTATTTGGTGCTATTGGTGGAGGCGGACTACTTTCTGGAGTCGGAACCTATATGAAACACTTTTCACCAGATACCCAAATAATTGGTGTAGAACCCCAAGGGGCAGCAGGGATGAAAGAGTCTATTTTTAATGGAGAAGTGACCTCTCTGAAAGAAATTGACCCGTTTGTCGATGGAGCAGCAGTCAAGACCGTTGGTTCGATGACTTTTGAGATTTGTAAAGAAGTGGTTGATGATATTGTGGTCGTTCCAGAAGGAAAAGTGTGTACTACACTATTATCTCTCTACAATGAAAATGCGATTGTGGTTGAACCAACAGGCGCACTCTCAATTGCCGCACTCGATCAGTTTACAGATGAAATTAAAGGCAAAACAGTTGTCTGCATCGTAAGCGGCGGAAACAACGATATCGGCCGGATGCAGGAAATCAAAGAACGCTCAAAGTTATATGAGGGGCTGCAGCATTACTTTATTGTTCAATTTCCACAACGACCAGGAGCATTACGCGAATTTTTAGATGATGTCCTAGGGCCAAATGATGATATCAGTCATTTTGAATACACGAAAAAGAATAACCGTGAAACCGGTCCAGCCTTAGTGGGGATTGAGCTGAAGTGTAAAGATGATTACTTTCCACTAATGGAACGTATTAAGGCAAAAGGATTTGTTTACCGTGAAGTAAATAAAGACAGCACCTTGTTCCAAATGCTTGTATAGATATAGAAAAGAGCCCAATTTTGGGCTCTTTTCTATATCTAGTATTAAAACGGCTTCTCCGACACCTAAATCGGTAATGACTTCGACTGAAACCAGGAAGTGGATGGATTTTGGGTAACAATCCAGGCACAATTTTGATCCAAACTAGGGTGAGATTGACAATTGGGTCACAATCCGAGGACTATTGTTACCGTAATGCCAGCAACAAAGTAAATTGGGTAACTATTCTACCACTGCAATTGTATTTTCATTTATAATAGATTCAAGATTACAATAAAGTACAAGGTGGGGGCTACGTGTCGAAGATAATTTATACGAATGGTGTCATTTATACCCTAGATTCCAACCATCCAGTGGTTGAGTCTGTGGTCATTGAAAATGGCAGGATTATAGATATAGGTTCAAATCACGAGATGAGCTTACAATGGGGAAGAGAGGGAGCCAGAGTAATCGATTTACAAGGGAAAATGGTTACTCCTGGTCTGATAGACAGCCACCTACATATGTCAGGCGTGGCATTTAATTTTTTGGACTTAGATTTAACAGGGGTAACAGCTAAAACCGAAATGCTCGATAAAATAAAACAAAAAGCAGATACCGTTGCTCCTGGTAAATGGCTGATTGGAATGGGTTGGGACGAGAATCTGTTTACAGAAGGATCTATTCCGACTATCGAGGAATTAGATTACGTTGCACCGCATTGTCCGATTTACCTTAAAAGGATTTGCTATCATGCATTTTTAGTCAATAGTAAAGCACTTGAAATGAGTCACTATCATCCTTCGATTGAGGTACCGAGGGGTGGAAGGGTGGTTTTGGATCCGCAAACAAAAAAACCAACAGGGCTGCTGTTGGAGTCGGCTTCCCAATTAGTTACCAAACACATCCCAGATAAAACATACGATGAGTTAAAAAATGGTTTGGGACAGGCAATGAAATTTGCGATTAAAAAAGGCTTAACGAGTGTACATACCAATGATCCTGCTTATCTAGGAGGACTTGATCAAACGTATCGCATGTATGATGAGTTACTCAATCAGGAACAAAAAGGGTTACGTTGCAACCTTTTGATTGATTATCCATACCTGCCTGTATTAAAGGAAAAAGGGATGTTTGCTGGTTTTGGGAATGAGAAACTGCAAATCGGCGCTATAAAAATATTTGCAGATGGTGCATTTGGACGCCGAACCGCATTGCTTTCACAACCTTATCACGATGAACCTGGTCAATTTGGTGAAGCCATGCAAACAGAAGAAGTTCTATATAATATTGTAAAAGAGGCCCGGGAGCAATCCATGCCTATAGCTGTTCATACGATAGGTGATCAGGCGTTGCAGAATGTTCTCGATATCTTAGACCAATTTCCAAAGGTAAACTATCGTGATCGGATTATCCACACTTCATTAGTTAGGGAAGACTTAATAGCTCGATTAGCTGACCCAAGTATCGTGGCCGATATTCAGCCTAGGTTTGTTGTTGGGGATTATCCATGGGTAATCGAACGGATAGGTAAGGAGCGAGAATCCTATTTATATGCATGGAAATCCTTACTATCTAATGGAGTTATCTGTGCAGGAGGATCTGACGCACCGGTTGAACCTGTTGATCCATTGCTTGGAATTCATGCCGCTGTTACTCGGAAAACCCCAGGGAAGAATGAATGCTGGAATGAAAGTCAGAAAATCTCGATGTTTGAGGCTGTTAAGCTTTTTACAGTGGGCGGGGCTTATGCAACAAACGAAGAAGCAATAAAAGGTACGATTTCAAGAGGGAAGTTAGCGGATATGACGGTGTATTCTAAGAATCTCTTTGAATTGGAAAATCCCGATGAACTATTGGATACAACTATTGAAATGACCATTATTGATGGCAATATACAAGAAGTATAATTGAAAGAATAGAGCATCGATAAAAAGATGCTCTTTTATTATTTTAGCTAATTTGCAGAATGGAGTGATCCGATGGGTACTTAAAATATTGTCTAACGGTTAGAGAGATACCCTTAGCAATGGCCGCAGCCATGGTGTAAACAAGATGAAGATCTGTACATAGAAGTGAATTTTTCAAAGCAGGGTCATTTTCAAGAATAACACCTTTTATACTACAATCTCCAACGGGAGGAAGAACGTTTCCAAGTCCAGCGCCAGGAACACACGGTCCCTCATTCACTACAATGGAGTTCACCATTTCTTCGCTGCCCAAAACACTGTCAACCGCAAGAACAAAACTATTTTTTCTTACAGTGAAGGAAGTTAACTCTGGGATAAGTGTTGTAGCATCTAAAGGTGACTGCAGATTTCCTAGGACGGTTAAGCGTTCAGGGAAGCAGTTCTTTAATAAGGTTCCGACAAAGGGACCAAGGCTATCACCATTAATTCGACTAGAGCCAATTCCAATCACATAAATATGCTCTGTTCCGTCCGGTATAAGAGTATAAAGTGCTTGTCGGATGAATAGAGGTGCTAATCTATGATTATAGGGAATAACTAGATTCGGTTTAGTTTGTAAACTGACATTAACAGAGCTGATACCCAATTTTCAACACCTCACCATCGTTTATACTCTTCAATTCTTCATTTCTATAATATAATCCTTCTAAATTTTTAAAAACTATAATTCTGTGTGGGGAGGCAACTCGTATCAGCTTGTCCCCAAGATAGTTTCGTGTCCCGCGATTCACAGTCGATCTGGCCAATTTTTTCGAATCAAATCAGATTGGCGCCAATTCCACCACTTGTCACGATAACCGCCTTTGCCTGAA
>JAPSKD010000186.1 GCA_031177865.1 Bacillus sp. (in: firmicutes)
TCACTATTGAATGTTGGTTTGTAGCCAACATTGCATACACTTTCGTACCAGTGTTCATCTATTTTGATTTTTACGGCATAAACACCCAACGGAGGTAAAATATATTCTTCTTTTGTATCCACATTTGCAGTTGGAAATCCAATTGTTCTGCCTCTTTTATCTCCATGGACGACTATGCCGGCTGTTGTATAGAATCTTCCGAGTAGTTCCGGGAGCTCGGTGGTTCTTCCATTTTTAATATATTGACGGATGCGCGTTGAACTTACTTTTTCATCCCCACTGGTGAATTTTTCAACAATGGTGAACGTGAATATTTCTCTTGAATGGAAGGGCAAGATTTCCATGGTTCCTTTTCCCATACGGCCATATGAGAAATCAAATCCGGCAACGACATGTTTTACATTTAAATCAATAACATATTGGTCGATAAATTCTTGGGGAAGCAGGTTTGCAAATTCTGCAGTAAAATGGACGATAAATAGATAATCAATGCCTAGTCCCTCAATTAGATTAATTTTATCGGCTAAGGGTGTTATATATTGAACGTGCTTTTCATTCTTGCCTAACACGACCGATGGATGGGGATCAAAGGTCATTACTGCGGACCGGAGTCCTTTTTGATTGGCTTGTTTTTTAGCTTCAAGAATTACCTTTTGGTGACCAAGATGAACTCCGTCAAAATAACCAAGTGCAATCGATAATGGAGGTATTTCAGTTTTATCTATATTTAATGGAAATCCTAGCTTTATTACTTCCAATGAAACTCACCTTTTCTTGACCGTAACCTTTTTAACCTTGATCATTACGCAAAACTTTAACCGGTTTTAACAGCCCTGGTTTGTTCGGGTGTACCGAATAAATGGCAAGAGCTTTGCCTTCTTCCGTTTCAGCGCTAATAGGTCCGTTACTATTTTTTAAATGTTCTGGTATGGGTAAAAGTGCGCCATTTTTCACTTTCTCTGCTACTTTATCATTAATTATGTATTTCGGCAAATGAGAAAGTGCCAATTCTAAAGGCCGTAAACAGGAAGAAATAGTCCCCATCTCCATCAACTTTTCTATTTGCTCAAACGTCAGACAATCATCAATCGTAAATGCAGCTGATTGGATCCTGATTAAATTTGACATATGTGCCGGGTAACCGAGACTTTCGCCAATCATAACCGCTAAAGTCCTGATATAGGTACCTTTACTACAGCTAACTCTAAATCGAAAGGATATGGTTTCTCCTGAAAACTCTTCACGATCATCAAGCAGCTCAATCGAATAAATATTCACCTTTCTAGTTGGCCGTTCCACTTCAATCCCTTTACGGGCATACTCATATAGACGAGTGCCCCCTACTTTTACGGCAGAATACATGGGAGGAGTTTGTTCTATTTCACCTGTTAAAGAATCAAGGACCTGAAGAATTTCTTTCCTGCTGATGGTACCTTCTACTTTCTTCTCCTCCACTTTTTCGCCAGAAGCATCCTCGGTTGTTGTAGAAAAGCCAATCGATACTTCGCCCTCGTAACTTTTTCCAGCGTCAGTTATATATTCTGCAACTTTTGTTGCCCTTCCTATACAAATAGGAAGAACTCCGGTTACATCTGGGTCTAACGTACCTGTATGACCGACTTTTTTTGTTTTTAAAATTTTCCTCAGTCTAAACACACAATCATGCGACGTTAGCCCAGCGGGTTTATATAAAGGTAAAATTCCCTCCATCGCGGGTCACTCCGTTTCTATTTTGTATCGAAAAAAAAGGATAGACAATTGTCTATCCATTTATTCTTCTTCATTTTTTTCCATACTTCTTTCTTCATGGTGCAATTGATGAATGAGAGAATTGATTCGATTTCCATAATCCATTGATTCATCCCATTCAAAAAGGATCTCAGGTGTTTTGCGCAAGCGTATACGGTGTCCAATTTCAGTACGGATAAAACCTTTCGCCTTTGCTAGACCTTTAAGAGTGTTTTCCTTTTGCTCTTCATCGCCCAAAACAGAAATATATACTTTTGCTTGTTGTAGATCTCCTGATACTTGAACATCTGTTACCGTCACAAAGCCGATCCGGGGATCTTTAATTTTTCGACCGATGATGTCACTTAGTTCTTTCTTCATTTGTTCTCCAACACGATTTGCTCTGTGGCTCATCACTTCACCTCTTAACTTAAAGCCATTCTACATCGGTGATTGTTCTTTCTATTTCAGGAAAAGAATCAATAAATTTAAGTACATTTTGCAGTTCCAGTTCAGTCATTACCCGGTTGGATGTTACCGCAACAATGGCTATTTTCGTCCTTTGCCACACATCCTGATAGTCAACTTCTGAAACCGATACATTAAATTTTTGTTTTAACCTGGTAAGAATTCGCTGCAAAACCGCACGTTTTTCTTTTAAAGAATGTGCATCATATATGATACATTCACAAACGGCGATACCTACAATCATTTACGTTCTATTTCTTCCATTACATATGCTTCAATAATATCTCCTTCTTTAACATCATTGAAGTTTTTGATTGTAACACCACATTCATAGCCTTGTGAAACTTCTTTTGCATCATCTTTAAAACGTTTTAGTGCATCGATTTGACCTTCAAAAACAACAACGCCGTTTCGGATTAAACGAATTCCGCTATCACGGGTAATTTTCCCATCTGTTACATAAGATCCAGCTATCGTACCAACCTTAGAAACTTTAAAGGTTTGACGGATTTCTGCTTGACCAATAACTTTTTCTCTAAATTCAGGGTCAAGCATACCTTTCATAGCAGATTCGATTTCTTCGATTACTTTATAAATAATACTGTGTAGACGAACATCTACCTTTTCTTGTTCAGCTGCACGCTTCGCATTGACATCAGGGCGAACGTTAAAGCCAATCACAATCGCATTAGAAGCGGAGGCAAGTGTAATATCCGACTCATTGATGGCACCTGCACCACTATGAATAATTCTGATATTTACACCTTCAACGTCAATTTTTTGCAGGGAAGCTGCAACGGCTTCGGCCGAACCTTGAACGTCAGCTTTTAGGATGATATTTAGATCCTTCATCTCGCCTTGCTTCAACTGTTCAAATAAATTATCTAAGCTGACAATCGATTTTTCACCACGTTGAGCTGCCAGTGCTTGTTGCGCACGTGCTTCACCAACTTGACGAGCCGTTTTCTCATCGTCAAATACGACAAAACGGTCACCAGCTTGTGGAACATCACTTAAACCTGTGATTTCAACAGGCGTAGACGGTCCAGCTTCTTTCACACGGCGTCCTAGGTCATTTACCATTGCACGAACACGACCATAGGTGTTTCCTACAACAATAGGATCACCGATCTTAAGTGTACCGTTCTGAACGAGCAACGTAGCAACGGACCCGCGGCCTTTATCTAATTGTGCTTCAATAACCGTTCCAACTGCTTTACGATTAGGATTTGCTTTATATTCTTCCACTTCACTAACTAGTAGAATCATTTCCAGCAAGTTGTCGATTCCTTCACCAGTTTTCGCAGATAGCGGAACGAAAATAGTGTCTCCACCCCATGCTTCAGAAACTAATCCATGCTCTGTAAGCTCTTGCATAACACGGTCAGCATTCGCAGCTTCTTTATCCATTTTATTAACGGCAACGATAATTGGAACTTCTGCAGCCTTTGCATGGTTAATGGCTTCAACAGTTTGCGGCATAACACCGTCATCGGCAGCTACTACAAGGATTGTGATATCTGTAATTTTCGCACCACGTGCACGCATAGTTGTAAAAGCAGCGTGTCCCGGTGTATCAAGGAATGTTATCTTCTTTCCATTTTCAACAACTTGGTAAGCACCAATATGCTGGGTAATTCCACCTGCTTCACCTTCAGTTACCTTTGTGTTACGAATGGAATCAAGCAAAGTTGTTTTACCATGGTCAACGTGACCCATAATCGTTACAACGGATGGTCTTTCCACTAGGTCTTCTGGTGTGTCTTCAGTGAAATAAACTTCAAGATCTGTTGTATCGATCTTAACCTCTTCTTCGACCTCAACCCCGTATTCACTGGCAATTAATTCAATCGCATCTTTATCTAAAACCTGATTAATTGTTGCCATAACTCCTAGTAAAAAGAGCTTTTTGATGATTTCGGAAGGTTCGCGGTAGATTTTTTTAGCAAGTTCGCCAACAGTAAGAGATTCGCTAAAAGTAATTTTAGCAGGAAGCTCTTTTACTTTCTTTACCTGAGGCTGTGCTTGCTGAACCGGTGTATGGTTCTTTTTCCGGTTATTATTATTATTGCGATTTTGATTATTATTATTAAAAGGTTTTTTATTCCCTTTTCCAGCACTGAAAACTTTATTTTCCTTAGATTGGAATTGTTGATTATGCTTTTTACTTTCGACCGTTTTTGGTGGTGATACCACTTTTACCTTGCTAGGAGTTGTGGTCTTTGAGTCGTCATCCTCAAAAGCTTTTGGGCTTGTTTTAATTTGCACTTGTGGTTTAACTCCCTGCTGCTGTGGTCTTTGATTCTGGCGATTTTGCTGTTGCGGTCTAGCTTGCTTTTGTTGAGGTTTACTTTCGTTTTTATTAAAGGTTGCGTCTAGCTTTACAACTGCCGCGTCCTCAATTGTTGCCATATGATTTGAAACCTCTATATTCATTTCTTTTAATTTGGTAATTACATCTTTACTTGAAATATTGTGTTTTTTTGCATACTCATAAACACGTATTTTACTCATATTTTCACCCCCGCTAAAATTAATCGAGCAACGTCATCAATTTCTTTGCAAATCCATCATCCAGTACAGCTACAACAACGCGGGCTTCTTTGCCAATCGCTTGGCCCAGAAGGTGGCGATCTTCCACTAGTTTATATGGAACTTCGTATGACTTACATTTATCTGTAATTTTCTTTGTCGTATTTGCAGATGCATCTGCCGATAAAAGTACGAGCTTTGCTTTTCCGCTTCGTATCTCCTTAACAGAAAGCTCCTCGCCCGATATGATTTTCCGTGCTCGATTTGCTAAGCCAAGTAACGACATCCATTGATTTGTATTCATATGGATTGCCTGTTATCCTTTTCTATCAATTCCAAAAGTTCCTCGTATAAGGTTTCACTTATCGAAACTTCTAAATGATTAGATAGGATGTTTTTTTTCTTGGCTAGTAGGACCGCTTCCTTGTCCTTTGAAAGGTATGCACCTCTGCCCGACTTTTTCCCTGTTAAGTCGATAGATACATCCCCTTCTTTTGAGCGAACGATGCGAACGAGTTCTTTTTTCGGCTTCATTTCACCGGTTGCGACACACTTCCGCATAGGAACTTTTTTACGATTGTTCACGATCATTCACCTCACTTCTTATTCCTTTTCTTCTTCATCATTAAAGTCTACATCTACTTGATCATCAAAAAGTCGAATCATTTCTTCACGTGGATAGATTCCTAGTTCACGTGCTTCTGTTTCTGATTTGATATCTATTTTCCAGCCTGTTAACTTTGCAGCCAAACGGGCATTTTGTCCGCGCTTCCCAATTGCCAGTGAAAGCTGATAATCTGGTACAACTACTGTGGTTGCTTTTTCAGATTCATTCACCATGACATCTAATACTTTGGATGGGCTTAAAGAATTTGCAACAAAGACGACAGGATCGTCGGACCATTTAACAATATCGATTTTTTCACCCTTTAATTCATTCACAACCGCTTGAACCCTTGTACCTTTTGGACCTACGCAAGAACCAACTGGGTCCACTTCATTGTTATCCGAATGAACAGAAATTTTTGAACGGTCGCCTGCTTCACGAGCAACTGATTTTATCTCAACTGTACCATCATATATTTCTGGAACTTCAATTTCGAACAATCTTTTCAGTAATCCAGGATGGGTACGTGAAACGAAAATCTGAGGACCTTTCGTTGTCTTCTCAACTTTCGTAATAAAAACCTTGATACGGTCATGTGGCTTATAACGCTCATTTGGCATTTGTTCATTAACAGGGAGAAGCGCTTCAATTTTTCCAAGACTGACATAGATAAACTTCGAATCAAGTCTTTGAACAATTCCAGTCATGATATCTTCTTCACGATCAATGAATTCGGAATAAATGATGCCTCTTTCCGCTTCTCTAACTCTCTGTGTAACAACTTGTTTTGCTGTTTGAGCTGCAATTCTTCCGAAGTCCTTCGGTGTTACTTCCATTTCAACTACATCTTCCACAGCATAATTAGGGTTAATATTTCTAGCATCAGCTAATGATATTTCAAGACGAGGGTCAAAAACTTCATCCACTACTTCTTTTCTGGCAAAAACACGCATGGAGCCAGTTTGCAGATTTAAGTCAATTCGAACATTTTGGGCTTGATTGAAATTGCGTCGATATGCCGAGATAAGTGCGGCTTCAATCGCATCGATTAATACATCTCTAGAAATGCCCTTTTCTCTTTCTAGTATTGTAAGAGCATCTAATAATTCGCTGCTCATTTGATCATATCCCCCTATCTTTCATATATATCTTTTATTAAGAAAAAATAACTGCCAGCCTTGCACTAGCCACTTTTTCAAAAGGAATCTCGATGACTTTTTTACGGGTTTTGATTTTGATTTCGACTTTTACTGTCTGTCCATCATAATCAAGTAACTTTCCTTCAAATCCTTTTTCACCATCAATGGGCTCGTATGTTTTAATGAACACATTTTTACCGATTGCTCTTTCGAAGTCCTTCGCCTTTTTCAGCGGTCTTTCAGCACCAGGAGAGGAAACCTCAAGAAAATAATTTTGGGTTATCGGGTCAAGCTCATCGAGTTTTTCACTAAGCCGTTCACTGACAATGCCACAGTCCTCAATATCAACACCGTTTTCTTTATCAATATATACGCGGAGAAACCAGTTTTTCCCTTCTTTGACAAACTCAATTTCCACCAATTCTAATTCTAATTCTTGCAAAATTGGCTGCGTTAGCTCTTCTACTACTTCCGTTACTTTGCTCATGTTTAACCTCCTTTACCGACATTTTCACCCATATTATACGTATTTCACGGAAAGTTTTATCAATAACTCTGTAAAATTATCCAATACAAAAACGAAAGAGCGGGTTTCCCCACTCTTTAACACGAGAGTATTTCTTAGTATTTCCAATAAAACTATACCATAACCAAATTTTATATGCAAACCGAAACGCATGATATAAGGGTTTTAAGAAAAGCGGAAGCGCCTTGTCCAGGGAAAAAAAGCACTTCATTTTTTTTCTAGGGGCGACAGGCATAAGACGAGCCGGCCCAGAAGGTTGTTCTTTTAACCTTCTTGACGGATTGGCTTATGACCCGAGCCCCTAGGCTGCTTGCGCAAGAGAGACTATTTAGAATAGGGAAAGCTGATTTTGATCTGGTAATGAGCCTAAGCAGCCTTGTTTATCTAAATATTCTAGAATAGTTTTTGACACTTTCCCACGTTGTTGTAAATCCTCTTTAGAAAGAAACTCTCCATCTTGTCTTGCTTTTACAATATTATAAGCCGCATTGGTTCCAAGCCCTGGTATTGAATTAAATGGAGGGATTAATGAATTTCCTTCAATGATAAACTCAGACGCGTCAGATTTATATAAATCATAGTTTTGGAAAGTAAAGCCCCTTTCCGTCATTTCAAGTGCAAGTTCGAGTACTGTCAGCAAGTTTTTTTCCTTGTTTGACGCCTCAAGTCCCTTTGCATTAATTTCTTCAATTTTCGCACGGATAGATTCAGAACCGCGTGACATCGCTTCAATATCAAAGTCTTCTGCACGAACGGTAAAATAGGCTGCATAATATAAGAGCGGAAGATGAACCTTGAAATAGGCAATTCTTACTGCCATCAAAACATAGGCAGCTGCGTGGGCCTTAGGGAACATATATTTAATCTTTTTACAAGAATCAATATACCATTCCGGTACTTCATTACGACGCATTTCCGCTTCCATTTCTTCCGTGAGACCTTTCCCCTTACGGACCGACTCCATGATTTTAAAAGCAAACGATGGTTCTAGTCCCTGATAAATAAGGTAGACCATGATATCATCACGACAGCCTATAACTTCACTAAGATTACAGATGTTGTTATGAATTAATTCTTGTGCATTTCCCAGCCATACATCTGTTCCGTGTGACAGACCGGAAATTTGGACTAGTTCAGAAAAAGTCGTTGGTTTTGTATCTTCTAGCATTTGGCGGACAAAACGTGTACCGAATTCAGGAATCCCAAGGGTACCTGTTTTACACATAATTTGCTGTTCCGTTACACCTAATGATTCGGTTCCGCTAAAAATTTTCATTACTTCTGGATCATCAGTTGGAATCGTTTTTGGATCCATACCACTAAGATCTTGCAGCATTCTTATTACGGTTGGATCGTCGTGCCCAAGTATATCAAGCTTTAATACGTTATCGTGAATGGAATGGAAATCAAAATGGGTCGTTTTCCATTCTGAGTTTCTATCATCTGCAGGAAACTGAATCGGTGTAAAGTCGTATACATCCATGTAATCAGGGATAACAATGATACCGCCTGGATGCTGACCAGTTGTTCTTTTTACACCTGTACAGCCAGAAGCAAGTCGTTCTACTTCTGCCCCGCGTAATTGCAAATTATTATCTTGCTGATATGCCTTTACATATCCGAAAGCCGTTTTATCTGCAACCGTTCCAATCGTACCAGCTCTAAAAACATTGCCCTCTCCAAAAAGAACTTTCGTGTAGTTATGAGCCCTCGGCTGGTATTCTCCAGAGAAGTTCAAATCGATGTCGGGAACCTTGTCCCCTTTGAAGCCTAGGAAAGTTTCAAACGGAATGTCATGTCCGTCTTTTCGGTATTTACCTCCACATTGTGGGCAGTCCTTATCCGGTAAATCAAAGCCTGATCCTACAGAACCGTCATTGAAGAATTCAGAATGCTTACAGGTTGGACAGACGTAATGAGGAGGCAATGGATTCACTTCGGTAATTTCCGTCATCGTTGCAACAAAAGAAGAACCTACCGATCCACGTGATCCAACAAGATATCCATCATCTAAGGATTTTTTCACTAGTTTATGTGAAATCAAGTAAATTACGGCGAATCCATGGCCGATGATACTCTTCAATTCTTTTTCAAGGCGTGCTTCAACGATTTCTGGAAGCGGCTCTCCGTAAATCTTCTTTGCCATTGAATAACTCATTTCTCGCATTTCTTCATCTGCGCCTTCAATTCGTGGCGTGTATAAGTCATCTTTAATCGGCTTAATGACATCAATCATATCCGCTATTTTGTTTGTATTGGTAATAACAATTTCTTTCGCCTTTTCTCCTCCAAGGAAAGAAAAAGCTGCAAGCATTTCATTGGTTGTCCTGAAATGGACATCCGGTAATTTGTGACGATTTAGCGGGTTTGCACCACCTTGTGAATTAACTAATATTTTTCGGTAAATCTTATCGTTCTCATTTAAATAATGTACATTACCAGTTGCAACAACCGGAATGCCTAATTTATCGCCAAGCTTTACAATATTACCAATGATATCTTCAAGTGCCTTTTCATCACGAACTAGTTCCATTTCAATCAATGGAGCATTGACTTCCTTCGGCATAATCTCAAGGTAATCATAGAATTGTGCCACTGCTTCCACTTCATCAGGTGATTTTTGCATCATCCCTTCAAAAACTTCCCCTTTATTACAACCGGAACCAACAAGAATTCCTTCTCTGTATTTCTGAAGG
>JAPSKD010000187.1 GCA_031177865.1 Bacillus sp. (in: firmicutes)
TAGCCAATAAATATGATTTGTTAAGGAAAATAAAAGTCCTTCTCCAAACTGTCTTTTTTTCATAAAGTATACTCCCCATCATTATTTAGTTCGTCTTACATTCTAGGGATTCGTATTTCGTAAAAAAAAATAGTGTTAACGAATGAAAAATGGCTGTGAACATGAGAAGTCACCGTTCTCTCCACAACCATTGATTTCATTTTCAAATTTACACTAGAAATGAGTCTGCCTGTAATGATCATCCCAAAATTACAGGCAGGTTTCTCACCTTCTTATAAACTATTATTTATTTGTTTTTTTCTTGTATGCTTCGTAAGATTTATTTACTATATCTACGTACTTGTCCATACCTTTTGCTTTTAACTCTTCCACGTGCTTATCCCATTCAGAAAGCGGACGAGTGCCTAAGATGAATTGCAGTGTATCTTGATCAGTATGGTCTTTTAAAGGTGTGCTTAAAAGCGTTGCCTGCTCACGGTCAATCGAAGATAACGGATATGGCGGTTCAGCTTTCACTGGTTTTTTAGTTTCTGCCATGGTTTTTTGGAATGCTAACTCCTCTTCATTAAACATGGAATGAACTAGTTCTGTTGGACCACCGTAAGAGAACACGCCGCCAGAGAAACCATAATCAGCATTTAACATTTTTGTTCCAGCTGGATTTAATCCAACATAGTTTACATCTGAAGTCAATGTACGTTTGCCGCTAGCATCCTTAGTATATGTTACGCCTTCAACGCCCCATTTTGTAAATTCCTTAGCTTCTGGGCTATACCATAACCAATCGATGAATTGAAGCATTGCTTCAAAGTTTGGATCTTCCTTTGCTTTAGAAGAAATCATCATACCATTTTCTAAACGTGTACCAGCCAAAACTTGTCCAGCAGGACCACCTGGTACCATAATCTTCGTAATAGAGTAGTTTCCTTTACCTAAAGTTTCATCCATGCTTTTACGCATGCTGATAAGTTCTTGTCCATTAGTAGCGATAACAAATGACTTACCAGAAACGAATTTTTGAATAGCTTGCTGGTCATCTTGTGTAAGACTCTCTTTATCTAGTAAACCTTCTTTTACAAGGCCGTTAAAGTAAGTAACCATCTCTTTGTATTGATTCATTGCTCCGGTATAAACAAATTTATCTTTCTTAGCATCAAAAGTTACACCATTATAACCCCATCCTGCTTTAGTACCAAATCCACCTGCTGCGAAGTTTAATGTACTCTTCAACTGCCAACGATCTGAGTAAGGAATAATATCTGGGTAGATTTCTTTTAGTTTTCTTAAAGAATCTTGAAGCTCTGCCCAAGTAGTTGGAACTGCAATGTTATTCTTCTCGAAAATGTCAGAACGAATCGCTAATGAATAGTCAGGCCAAATTTTTTCATGCATACCTGGAAGTACATAGTACTTACCATCTTCTTGTCTTAAAGTATCTAGGTCTGCTTGTAAATCATATTTTTCCACAAAATCTTTAAAGTGCGGCATTTTATCAACGTACTCACTTACAGGAAGAATTGCACCTGAAGAAACAAATGCCGCTTCTTGACCTGGATACGTTTTAGGAAGGATAAAGGGAGCATCACCAGAGCTGATTAATAAGCTTCTTTTTTGCTCATAGTCACTCATAGGAACGATTGTAGGCTCTAAAGAAACATTGGTTCTCTTCTTAATTTCTTCAAATAAAAGCCAATCTTTTTTGTACGGATAATTTGGATGATCGCTATAAAGAAATGAGAAAGTAAGTGGTTCTTTCGCTTTAAAAGTTGAACCAACCTTATAATCATCCACAGCAGCTTTGCTCTTAGGAACCTCTTTTGATGTTTCCTTCGAACCGCTGCATGCTGCTAGCAGCGAACCAAGAATTGAAATGATTGCTACTAACATGAAAAGCTTTTTGTAACCTTTTTTCATTTAATTGTCCTCCCTTTAATCTTTGCTGACTTTTTATAATGAACTTATTTTTTCAATAAGTGTCACCCAAGTTATTGTTTTACTGAGCCTAACATGATACCGCTAACAAAGTATTTTTGAATGAATGGATACACCATAATGATTGGTAAAACAGTTAATACCATGGTAACGGACTTAATATTTGCGGCAATTTGTGTTAGGTTGTCCGCACTTGTTGCCCCGGTCGATAATCCGCTGGTTGCCCCTTTAATCAAGTTTCTTAAATAGAGGGTAACAGGGAATAATTCTTTTTTATCGAAATATAGGAATGCACCAAACCAAGAATTCCAGTTACCTACGGCATAGAACAAGATCATGGTTGCTAAGATAGGCTTAGAAAGAGGAAGAATAATTCTAAAGAGTGTTCCAAATGTACTTGAACCATCAATAGAGGCAGCTTCTTCCAATTCCTCCGGCATATTTTCAAAGAAGGATTTCATAATTAACATATTAAAAACACTAATAGCTCCAGGAACAACTACTGCCCAAATTGTATTCCCCCATCCAAGTTGTTGAATTAGGATGTAGTTCGGGATAAGTCCTCCAGAAAAGAACATGGTGAAGACAGCGAATTTAGTAAAAAACTGTCGTCCAACTAGGCGCTTTTTTGATAGTGCATAAGCAAACATTGTTGTCATAACCATTGAAATGGTTGTAGCAACAACAGTGTAAAGGACTGTATTCTTATAGCTGACCCAAAATTGTTGGTCTTTTAAAACTGTTTGATATGTTTCTACATTAAACCCCTGTGGTATCAGGCCGACTTTACCAGCATTAATTTGTGCTTCACCACTAAAGGACTGCGCGATAACGTTTAAGAATGGAAATAATGTCACGTAGACAACAAGTAACAATATGAGTATGTTAATTACTTTAAAAATTTTATATTGTACGGATTCCTTCATTGCTGCCCCTCCTTTACCACAAACTACTATCGGTAAGTTTTCTAGAAATCGCATTAGCTGATAAAACTAATGTTAGACCGATCAGTGCTTCGAATAATCCGATTGCAGTTGCATAACTAAAGTTACTTGACTCTAAACCGATTCGATATAGGTAAGTAGAAATTACATCCGCTGTTTCATAATTTAATGGATTGTATAAAAGCAATACTTTTTCAAATCCAACAGCCATTAAGGAACCGATATTAAGCACGAGCAATGTAACAATTGTCGGAAGGATACCTGGAATGGTAATATGTATGGTCTGCTTCCATCTGTTTGCTCCATCGATTTTTGCAGCTTCATACAACGAATCATCGATATTTGTTAACGCTGCAAGATAAAGAATAGCTCCCCATCCCATGCCCTGCCACATTTCAGACGAAACATAGAGGGTTCTAAACCAATCAGCCTCCTGAATAAAGTAGATTGGCTCTCCACCTAGTGCTGTGATAAGAGCGTTGATTGGCCCATTCCCTGCTGTAATTTGCAGAATCATCCCCGCAATGATAACCATTGACAAGAAATGAGGTAAATAAGAAACTGTTTGTACAAATTTTTTAAATTTCCTTGATGTTAATTCATTTAATAACAATGCAAAGATTATTGGTGCCGGAAAACAGAATAGTAATGTCAAACTACTAATCATAAGAGTGTTTTTAAATACGTGCCAAAAGGTTGGGTCATTAATAAACATCTGAATGTATTGAATGCCTACCCATTCCTCTCCAAAAATGCTTCCGCCAGGTATGAATCTTCTAAAGGCAATAATATTCCCTAGCATTGGGAGGTATTTAAAGACTAATAAGTAAATGATCGGTAAAACAAGTAATGAATAAAGCTGCCAATCTTTTTTTAATACTGTTAGAATTTTAGTTCGCGATTTGATGTTGAGGTCCGGGAGCACCATATCTTGTGCTGTTTTCTGTACCTGAACCGCTGGTTTCATACGATTCCCCCCTAAAAGTTTCAATCTATTTATTTGAATCTATTGTCACTGACACATCTTAGTTTGTCCAATGAATAAACTAAGATTAAATAGATTCTATCATATATTCCGCCTTTTGCAAACGGTTCCAGATAAATAAAAATTAAAATTTTTTGTTAACTTATATAACCTTTAGCGCTGGCTCTACCGGTATAGTAAAGGTTGGAATACTTGGAAAGTTTGTTTTTATTAATTCTGCTAAGTAATTCATTCCAGGTTCTTCGCTTTCTGCATGTCCAAGAACAATAAGGTTCTTTTTCTTTCCTTGATAATTAGCATCTCTCACATATTCCGGAGTTTCCCATTCTGGTCCTTCTCCATAAATAATTAGATCTAAACTTTCCTTTTCATAAAGCGGGATGCATAAACTTCCCCCGCCTCTATAACCAGCTAAGAGCCCGATACGAGTACATTTCATAGATAAATCTCCTGAATAGCGCAAATAATTTATTCCTAACCTATCCTTTAAATACACGGAAATTTCTCCTACTGTCATTGGAGGAATCTTTAGAACAGTTGCTGCTGGCTGATTTTCTACGACGTACGATTGCCATTGAAGTGCTTGAATCAAACCAGCCATAATACCGTCCGGTTGATAACGGTGCCAATAATCATGAAAGCGAAAGATTGCTAGACCAGAATCGTTAATCAGCCTGTGCTTTTCATTATATACCGGATCATCCATGGATTTTCCATTGTCATGATGACTAAAGTATATACCTTCATGGGTTATCAACAAGTTAGCTCCTAGGGTTATTGCTTGTTCAATTACATGCTGTGTAGCCATAAAAGCAGTGGCGATTCCCTTGACTTCTGCAGCTGGATTACCATACATCAGGGTATCGACAGTATTGGGAATACTGTCGATTGGTTTCATTAATTTATCGAGGACATTTTGAACCGTTATTACCATTATTTTCACCCTTTCACAGTAAAGACTACGATGTTACTAAATGGACTATTACTTTGTGGATACTCCATTTGCAACGAATGGCTGCTCCGCAGTTTCAACCCATAGTGCTTTTTCCTGTGCCTCAATACATAATTCGGCAGCTCTAAAAGTATGCTCTTGGGTCATGGCATTTTCTGTTCCATTTAAGCAGTCAAGGATAAACTCTCCAAAGAATGGACAACCAACTTTACCCGATAATTGATAATGTTTCTCCCCTTGATGATTGACCAAATACAATTGATCCCCCCGAGAATCCCTGGCAATATCAATATATTTACGCACTTCGATATACCCATCTGTTCCTAGGATAGTGACCCTGCCATCTCCCCAAGTACCAAGTCCGTCAGGTGTAAACCAGTCAACACGGAAATAGAACGTTGCGCCATTATCTGCCACAAGTGTTGCGTCCCCAAAATCTTGGAACTTTGGATATTGTTTGAAATGATAATTTCCAATTTTACTATGAAGTAGCGTTGCATCCTTAGCCCCAGCAAAATGTAAAAACTGTTCAATTTGATGGCTGCCAATATCACATAAAATACCACCATAATATTCAGGATCAAAAAACCAATCTGGACGGCTTTTTGGATTCGCGCGGTGTGGCCCTGTACCCATGACTTGAATGACTCGTCCTATAGCCCCTTGTTCGATTAATTGTCCTGCAAAAATTGAACTTTCAGAGTGTAACCGTTCGCCGTAATAAATTCCCCATCTCAGTCCAGTTTCCGCTACTTTTTGTCTTGCACGTTTTACTTGTTCCAAGGTAGTAAACGCCGGTTTATCAGTAAAATAATGTTTTCCATGATCGAGTACGTGAAGACCCAGGGGTCCGCGTTCACACGGAATATTCGCACTGGCAACAAGTTTAATTTCTGGCTTGGTTAGAATTTCCTCTTCTGACGAGGCAACCTGCGCTTCAGGATATCTTTTAATAAATCCTTCCACCTTTTTTGGATCAGGATCATAAACCGCAACTAATTGACCTCCCGCTTCTATTAAGCCATTACACATCCCGTATATATGACCATGGTCAAGACCAATTGCCGCAAATTTAAATACTCCTGGTTCAACAACTACAGTTTTCACCAATCCTTTGGGTGCATAATTCATTCCATCAGTTCTGTCCATATTTTGGCCTCCTTTTAATAAAAGTCCAATAGCTACTCATATTTTCCGCCTAGTGTGATCGTATTTTCTGTAAAGTTCTCTAAATGCTTCTTTTTTTCATAAAAATGAACAGCATTATTTAAGACACCTTCTCTAGTATAAAAAGGGCTGTTTTCATTTAACGGCAGTTTTACAGTTTGTCCTAAACTAGCAGATTGATAGATAGCTGTTATTAATTCCACGGTTTTTCTTCCTTCAATGCCATCAACAAGAACTTTCCTTTTCCCTTCAATTGCGGATAATACATCCTCAACTTGTGCTGCATGTCCCTCAAAGTCGAGATTTTTTACTTGTTCATAAACTTCGTGCAGCTTTTCCTCCAGCCCCTCATCCTTCACCGGGAATCCATTTGGCTGGGATTTAGATGCTCTAACCTTCCATGGTACAGACACACGGGCATTTTTCCCTTGGAAAATCAATTGCTGTTCTTCCCCATGATGGACAACAGAACTGGTGATTTGAGCTAAACTGCCATTAGGATAACGGCAGATTGCCACGGAAAGGTCCTCTACCTCAGCATTATCATGTGCTGTATTGGTTGCAATGGCAGTAACTTCAGAAGGCATTCCATTCATCCAATGGCAAATATCAATATGGTGCACCGCATGATTTAAAGTACATCCGCCGCCTTCTTTTTCCCATGTACCACGCCACCATAAATCATAATAACAATGCCCTCTCCACCAGAACGAATCTACCTGTGTATGTACGATAGGTCCCATAAGTTTTGTATCAAGGACTGCCTTTAGCTTCATCATTGGATTGGTAAAGCGGTTCTGAGAAATAATTGATAAAACCTTTCCGCTGCTTTTTTGTGCTAGATTCATCGCATCGCATTCTTCTAAAGAAGAAGCCATTGGTTTTTCTACAACAACATGCTTTCCTTTATGAAGACAAGCAATTGCTAGTTCAGCATGCGTATAAGGAGGAGTACAAACTGACACTAACTGGATGTTGGAAATCTTTAACACCTCTCTATAATCGCTGTAAACTTCAACATCGAGGTTCAAGTTCGCTGCCATTTTTTCAGCTTTTTCCGGATACATATCGCAGATTGCGACAATCTTACATCTATTATCAAAGAGCTGATAAGCTTTTATATGTGCAGGTGCAATCGCTCCTGCACCAATAATAGCAACATTAATCATTCTCTTCCCACCTTTAAACGATTTATCCTAATTTTTTATACTCCTGAGTAAGCCCACTTTTCCCTTTTAATTTGGAATCAATGGTAACATCCTGCTATTCTCCCTCTCGTTGTGTTAATTGATAATCAGCAATACTGACATAACATTGTTTTCTCTTCTCTACTAATTTCATCTTTTAAAATTGGACAACCTTCCAAAAAGAGTCCTTAGGTTGATGATTTTCGTCAAAAAGAAACGGCCAATTTTTTCTTCCTTTAACAGGAAAATCACTTAACCAAGAATAATCATCAGCAGCACCCCAAAACGTTACTGAAGTGATAGAGGCTCGATATTCTCTAAGTAAATGAAATACTTGAAGATATCGCTCAGCCTGCAATTCTAACATTTCAGGAGTTGGTTCCGAAAGGTCAGTCCGCTTATCTTCATGGTTGAAAACGGATACATCCAATTCTGTCAGATGCAACTTCAAGCCAAGTGATGCGTATCGGTCAATCGCTGTACGAATATCTTCAAGACTTGGATTTACTAGATTCCAATGAGCTTGAAGCCCTACACCGTGAATTGGAACACCCTTATCCACTAATGATTTAACTAGCTTATAGATTTTTTCACGTTTTTGTGGATTGGACTCATTATAATCATTGTAAAAAAGCAGGGCATCCGGGTCTGCTTCATGAGCAAATTCAAAGGCTTTCTCAATATAATCCTCTCCGATAATCTCTAACCATTTTGTTGGTCTATACAATTCTGGTCCCTCATCGGTTACGGCTTCGTTTACTACATCCCAGCAAAAAATAGTCCCTTTATAACGTTTCATTACCGTATTAATATGGTCCTTCATTCGTTGTAATAGCGTTTCTCGATCAACCTTATCACCATTGTCATCTAGAAACACCCAATCAGGTGTTTGATTATGCCAGACCAATGTATGTCCGCGCATTTTCATGCCATTTTTCTTTGCAAAGGCTGCCAATTGATCCGCTTTTTCAAATGTAAATTGTCCCTGTGCAGGCTGAATTTCAATAAATTTCATATCATTTTCAGCTGTAATACTATTAAAATGATTTGCTAATAAATCCTGCTGTGATTCAATCGTTCTTAAATTAACTGCGGCACCAATATTAAAAAAATCTTGATACACTTTTGATAAGGAAGGAATTTCTTCTGCCATTTTCATAATTACTTATCTCCCCTTAAATAACGTGGCTTTACACTTTGTTTATACAAACAACAAACTAACTATATCTATCATATTAAATTATTTGATTATTTACAATATAATGTGTTAATTGTTTTAATAATTTTATATATATTGATTTTTGCCAAGCAAAGTAGGACTAATCAGTCCTAATCGAAGTTTATCTCTCAAATCGGAACCAGACAAAATCAAAATTACTTCCAGGCAGGAATATGAAGGTTACTTTTTGCATTCCTTTTATTTTTTCCAAGTTAAAGACTTGCTCTTTGTATCCCTCGGAGTACGTAAATTCTACAAGTTGGTTACTTTCGCCTTCCTGATTAGTGAATCGGACGTGAATCGTATTTTTATCAATAGGAGACCTGCCAAAAATAATAAGTTTCGTTACACCCTCATTAGCAAAGTTCATTTGTTCAAACTCTAACGAAACATTATTCCCAATCCTTTCAACACTGTGATTTGTTATTTCAAACGTATCGCCGTATATGTAGTCACTTTCCGACGCCAGATTTTGTTCAAAAGCTCTGTTATTCTTTTCGAAAGAAAATCCTTTAATGTGCACTTTTTTCTGAAGGATAAAACAGATGGATGTTATACCGCGTAGTCTTTTTGATAAGCGATAGGTTTCTTCTTGATATACATTCCACTTCGATTCTTTTTGATACATTACATCAGCCAGTAGTTCACTTCCCTCTTCATCTGGCATGCCTTCCCATATTTGTAGTGAATATTCTTCACTTGATAGGGCAAAAATGGGAATCGTGATGGTATCGGAACCATAAGGTCCAAAGTCAATATCACGAAAGCCGACTTGAGTTTCACCATCTCTAGCCGTGGCTACACCGCGTTCATTTCCATTACCCACTTCACCTTTACTATAATCATAGAGACCTGCAGAAATAAAACCATAAGGATTTTTGTAGAATGTGCCAAGTCCCTCTGCCTTAAACTCTAATTCCGATATAAGTTTCGTATTGTCTGTACCATTCTTACTTGTACAACGAACTCGGAAATTGCCATCCCCTAGGGCAATGACCCTTGCTTCATGACCATTAGCTTCAATCTTGGCATTATTGGAAACGATACCTCCAGCAGTTACGATACTCCACTCAACCTCTTGATACGACGTATTCTCAGGGTATAATCTTGCTCTTATATACATCTCTTTCTTTGATTCATCAAACAGTTGACCTGACTCGCTAATAATTTCTATCTTGCGTACAGGGATTTCTTCTATTATTCCCATTACACATGGCAATTCTTGATTCTGAGTT
>JAPSKD010000188.1 GCA_031177865.1 Bacillus sp. (in: firmicutes)
CGGATTGAATGCTTACCACCTTTAAACTTCAGCGGTGAACGCTTCTTTGAAGTGAGTAATCGTCTGACGGAAACAGCCCGTTACCCTGTCCTAAAGTCATTTTTAAAGGCTAATTTTTAAAAATGAAAAATTGGGTGGAACCACGTGTTTATTAAACTCGTCCCTTTTCCAGGGACGGGTTTTTTTATTTTTAAAAAAATTCGAGAATTGTCTAGCTGCAGCGCCCAGGGGCTCTCAGGTCTAAGCCAATCCGTCAAGAAGGTCAAAGGGCGACCTTCTCGCCGGCTCGACTAGACTCACGCCCCTGGGCAAGGCGCTTCCGCTTTTCTCACAAGGAGGAATTATCATGTCAGACGTTGTTAAGATTTCGTTTCCAGATGGAGCAGTTAAGGAGTTCCCTCGTGGAACAACAACGGAAGATATTGCCGCTTCCATCAGTCCGGGACTGAAGAAAAAAGCAATCGCTGGGAAATGGAATGGTCAATTATTTGATCTTCGCCGTCCAATCGTAGAAGACGGTTCAATAGAAATCGTTGTACCAGAATCAAAAGAAGCTTTGGAAATTTTGCGTCATAGTACAGCTCACTTAATGGCTCAAGCGATTAAAAGGCTGTATGGCAGAGAAGTAAACCTTGGTGTAGGACCAGTAATCGAAGGTGGATTCTATTATGACATCGACCTTGAAGAATCGATTACTCCAGAGGACCTGCCAAGAATCGAAAAAGAAATGGCGAAAATCGTTAATGAAAATATCGAGATCGTTCGTAAAGAAGTAAGCCGTGCAGAAGCAGTACAGCACTTCAAAGCAGAGGGTGACCCATATAAGCTTGAACTAATTGAAGCGATTCCTGATGATGAAACAGTGACAATTTATGAGCAAGGTGATTTCGCTGATCTTTGCCGTGGAGTCCATGTACCTTCAACTGGAAAAATTAAAGAATTTAAATTGTTGAGCATTGCCGGAGCATACTGGCGCGGTGACAGCAAAAACAAAATGCTTCAGCGTATATATGGTACTGCTTTCTTCAAGAAAGAAGATTTGAAAGAGCACCTTCGCTTACTTGAAGAAGCGAAAGAACGCGATCATCGAAAGATTGGAAAAGAGTTAAACCTGTTTACTAGCTCTCAATTAGTTGGACAAGGGCTGCCATTATGGCTTCCAAAAGGTGCAACAATCCGTCGAGTGGTTGAAAGATATATCGTTGATAAAGAGCAGCGTCTTGGTTATGACCATGTTTATACTCCAATCATGGGAAGTGTGGATTTATACAAAACTTCAGGTCACTGGGATCATTACCAGGAAGATATGTTCCCGGTAATGGATATGGATAACGAGCAATTGGTTCTACGTCCAATGAATTGCCCACACCACATGATGGTGTACAAAAATGCGATTCACAGCTATCGTGAACTTCCAATCCGGATTGCTGAGCTTGGAACGATGCACCGTTATGAAATGTCTGGTGCTTTATCAGGTTTACAACGTGTTCGCGGAATGACTTTAAATGACGCCCATATATTTGTTCGACCAGACCAAATTAAAGATGAATTTAAGCGAGTTGTTAATCTTGTGTTAGAAGTATACAAGGATTTCAACATTAATGACTATTCCTTCCGTTTATCCTACCGTGATCCACAAGATACTGAAAAGTATTTCAATGATGATTCGATGTGGGAAAAGGCGCAAGGTATGCTGAAGGAAGCAATGGATGACCTTGGCCTTGACTATTATGAGGCAGAAGGTGAAGCAGCTTTCTACGGTCCTAAACTTGATGTTCAAGTGAAAACCGCTTTAGGAAAAGAAGAAACACTTTCCACAGTACAATTAGACTTCTTGCTTCCTGAACGATTTGATTTAAATTATGTTGGGGAAGACGGCAAACAGCATCGCCCAGTGGTGATCCACCGTGGTGTCGTTTCAACAATGGAACGCTTTGTGGCTTTCTTAATTGAAGAATACAAAGGAGCATTCCCAACTTGGCTTGCGCCAGTACAGGTACAAGTCATTCCTGTTTCACCTGAAGTGCATTATGATTTTGCGAAGCAGGTGCAGGAGCAACTTCAAAACCAAGGCTTCCGTGTTGAATTAGATGGCCGTAATGAAAAGATTGGCTACAAAATCCGCGAAGCACAAATGCAAAAAATTCCATACATGCTCGTTGTCGGCGACAAAGAAGTAGAAGAAAATGCCGTAAACGTCCGCAAATATGGCGAACAAAAATCAGAAACAGTACCATTTGCACAATATCTTGAATCACTAAAGGTTGAAGTGAAAAGGGGATAACATTCAAAAAAGCTGTGTTGAACTTAATATTCATTTTGGCACTGTTGATTGGAGCGTAAGGCACGAAGACTCCTGCGGGAGGACGGGGCAGGGGAGACCCCGCAGGCGCTAAAGCGCCGAGGAGGCTCCCCGGACCGCCCGCGGAAAGCGAAGTGCCTGGAGCGGAAATCAACAGACCAGTAACAAAGCACAAAGAAAAGAAAAAATTTCTATTGAATAATTTTTCGTTTCTTGATAAAATGAATTTCGTTGTCATACGAAATGCATGTTTGACATCACGTCTTTGCTTATGTTATAGTAACTAAGGAAAATTGAATACTAGTTTTGGGAAAAGAAGAAGCACCCGCTTCTCACCTGACTTGACGCATTGATTAGCAGTTGGCAGGTTTTACGTGAACTTTTTAGTTTATTTACTTTTGTTTCGTAAAGTGTGGGTGTATTCATCCGCACTTTTTTATTTGTGTAAAACAAAGAATCTAAAGTTGTTCATTACTTGCCGATGCAACTAACGTCATAGATGATCTTGACCCAATGTTGTATTCGTGAAAACCTTGGAGGTGGCTAATTATTAGCAAAGACATGTTGTTAAATGAGGGTATTCGCGCTCGCGAAGTTCGCTTAATTGACCAGAACGGCGAACAATTAGGTATTAAAACCAAATTTGAAGCGCTGGAGATTGCCGGACGAGTAAATCTTGATTTGGTACTAGTTGCACCAAATGCAAAGCCTCCGGTAGCTCGAATTATGGACTATGGCAAATTTAAATTCGAGAATCAAAAGAAAGAAAAAGAAGCTCGAAAGAATCAAAAGATTATTGTTACAAAGGAAGTTCGTCTCAGCCCAACAATTGATGAGCATGACTTTAATACAAAACTTCGCAATGCGATTAAGTTTTTGGAAAAAGGCGACAAGGTAAAAGCTTCTATCCGCTTCAAGGGCCGGGCGATTACCCATAAAGAAATCGGTCAGCGTGTATTAGACCGTTTTGCTACTGAGTGCAAGGAAGTTGCAACAATTGAATCTCATCCAAAAATGGATGGACGAAGCATGTTCCTCGTTCTAGCACCTAAAAACGAAAAGTAATAAGGAGGACTATCCCAATGCCAAAAATGAAAACTCACCGTGGCGCTGCAAAGCGTTTCAAGAAAACTGGTTCTGGTAAACTGAAGCGTTCTCACGCTTATACTAGCCACTTATTTGCAAACAAATCTACAAAAGCTAAGCGTAAGCTTCGCAAAGCGTCTCTTGTTTCTAAGGGCGATTTCAAACGTATCCGTTTCTTATTAACAAATCTTAAGTAATCTCGAACGATTGATATATAGGAGGGAAATTCAATGCCACGTGTAAAAGGCGGTACTGTAACGCGTAAGCGTCGTAAAAAAGTTATTAAATTAGCAAAAGGTTATTATGGTTCAAAACATACATTATATAAAGTAGCTAACCAACAGGTTATGAAATCTTTAATGTATGCATTCCGCGATCGTCGTCAGAAGAAGCGCGACTTCCGCAAACTTTGGATTACTCGTATCAACGCAGCAGCTCGTATGAATGGTCTTTCTTATAGCCGTTTAATGCATGGCTTAAAGCTTGCTGGTATCGAAGTAAACCGCAAAATGCTTGCTGAATTAGCAGTAAGTGATGCAAACGCATTTGCTGAATTAGCAACTGTTGCAAAACAACAACAAGCGAAATAATTTTACGATAAAAGCCATTCTCATAACGAGGATGGCTTTTTCTATAAGGGAGACGGGAAAATGAGTACCATTCTAGGTGCCTATATCATTATGAACCTTATTGGTTTGATTGTGATGAAAATAGATAAAGACCGGGCAAAAAAACATCAATACCGGATTAGTGAAAAAACATTATGGCTAATTGCAGTATTTGGAGGAGCGGCAGGTACTACAGCAGGAATGCAACTTTATCGCCATAAGACGAAGCATTTATCATTTAAATTTGGTTTTCCCATCCTAGCCTTAGCAGAACTCATTCTTTTAGGCTATTTTTATAGTTTATAGACATAACAGCATGGCCCATTCTATATGCTAAAACTAACAACAAAAAGCGGAAGCGCCTTCGGAACAAGCACAGCTTGTTCCTGCGAAGAGTATTCAAAGGAGCTTTCCTTTGTGTTCAGCCCCGACAGGCAAATGTTCTTCGGCAAAAAAAGTCCGCCTTTTGACTTTTATTGCCGAAGGTTATTTGACCCCGAGGGGCTAGGCGCTGGAGCTAGATTATCAAGAGAGATTAACACCCAGGGGGCATGCAAATGAATGAGGACTTGTCTTTGCTGTTAATCATGGTGGAAGCTGGCGGCATTTTTGCTCCACTTGCTTTCGTTGTATTTCATCTGCTCAGATCGTTCTTATTTATTCCTGTATCAGTTGTCGTCATTGCTGGTGGTGTTCTGTTTGGAACTTTGTGGGGAACTATTTATTCGATTATCGGTTTAATGGGGGTTAGTATTTTTTTCTATGCATTTATTGATAGAATGCCGAAAACACAGGAGCGTATTATAAAAATAAAAAATCGTTGGTTCGGTGAATATCGGAACCTTACCGTTGGTCAAGTTGCTATTTTAAGACTCATTCCATTTGTACATTACCATCTATTAAGCTTTTGTTTAAAACAAAGAAAACCTAAATTTAAAGAGTACATGAAGGCTTCTTTAGTAACGAATATTCCCACCGCTTTTTTCTTTACAATCTTTGGAGAGTATATCAGCACTTTTACCCCTACTGTTATTGTAATGATTCTTATCGGTTTAACTTGTCTTGTTTATCTGTTGAGAGAGAAACAAAATGTAATTAAGTGGAGGGATTTCTTTAAAAGAAAAACAGAAAAAGCCGCTGGCTAGGCGGCTATTTTTGATGCAAAAATTCATCTATTGGGCTTTTCCAGTTGATTTGGGCAACTGGATATTTTTCGTGTATCTTTTTTTCGATAAAATAAAAGTCTTCCTTAGCCAATCCTTGAATGGAAGTAGAAGGATCCGGTGAAAGCAAAATAGAAACAACATCTATACTGTTTTTCGTGGCCCCTAAGTATTTTTCTCCCGTAAACAAGGCACCATTGTAGGTAAGTTGAAAATTCTTAATTACCTCCTCATTATCTAGCAGTAAAAAGCGTTTGTGTTTTCGTGCTGCTTCTAATTTACGAGTTGGTTTGAGGAGGAATTTAATTGTTAAAAAAACAATGAAGAACAACAAAAAAACTAACAGTAAGCGTAGCAGCCAAACCATGGTATTGCCTCCTAGACCCTTTTCCTTCTATACGATTTGGAATGAGAAAAGTTTCATTCTCCCCACAGTTTGATATAATTTTACGCAAGGAGTGATAAAATGCAACTAGATAAATTATTTAGAATGCAACGTGGATTGGATCAGCATATTGAAGAAAAGCATGGATTACAGAACGAAGACTTATTCGATAGAAAGGTTCTTGCCTTGCTGGTAGAGCTTGGAGAATTGGCAAATGAAACACGCTGTTTCAAGTTTTGGAGTATTAAGCCTTCATCAGAAAAGAGTGTTATTTTAGAGGAGTATGTTGATGGAATACATTTTATATTATCGTTAGGGATTGAATGTGGGTTTCAAAACCGCGATTACAAACTTGATTTGGAGCCATCAACACTGAGCACTACAGAGCAATTTCTTTTGATTTATCAACTAGTAAATAAATTTAGGGACACCAAGAGTGATTCTGACTTCAAAACTTTACTAACGTCCTATTTACAGCTTGGTGCCCTGCTCGGAATATCCTATGAGGAAATGGAAAAAGCATATTTTACAAAAAATGAAGTAAATTATCAAAGACAGCAGAATAACTATTAGCTGTAGATAAACATTCTGTATAATGAATTTCGAACATACATATAAGGGGGCGAAGCAATGGCTAAAATGGATGAAACCTTGACAATGTTTAAGGATCTAACAGATGCCAATGGGATTCCCGGCAACGAGCGGGAAGTTCGGGAAGTAATGCGAAAGTACATAGCACCATACGCGGATGAAGTCACAACTGATGGACTTGGCAGTTTAATTGCTAAGAAGGTTGGAAAAGAGGGCGGTCCGAGAATTATCGTAGCAGGCCACTTAGACGAAGTTGGCTTTATGGTAACGCAAATTGATGATAAAGGATTCCTGCGTTTTCAAACAGTAGGCGGCTGGTGGTCACAGGTCATGCTTGCTCAGCGCGTCACCGTGGTTACCAATAAAGGTGATATCATTGGTGTCATCGGGTCCAAGCCACCGCACATTTTACCGGCGGAAGCTCGTAAGAAACCAGTAGAAATAAAAGATATGTTTATTGATATCGGTGCCTCAAGCCGGGAGGAGGCTATGGAATGGGGCGTCCTGCCTGGTGATATGGTCGTTCCATATTTTGAATTTACGGTCATGAATAATGAAAGATTGCTTTTAGCAAAAGCATGGGATAACCGAATTGGCTGCGCGATCGCCATTGATGTAATGAAGCAATTAAAAGGTACAGAACATCCGAATGAGGTTTATGGTCTTGGAACAACCCAAGAAGAAATCGGCTCTCGAGGTGCGCGTACTTCTGCGGCAAAAATTAATCCGGATATTGGTTTTGCAGTGGATGTTGGAATTGCTGGGGATACTCCTGGAATTTCGGAAAAAGAAGCAATGAGTAAAATGGGGAAAGGTCCGCAAATCATCCTATACGATGCTACCCTGGTAGCACATAAAGGCTTACGTGATTTTATTATAAATGTTGCGGATGAGTTAAATATCCCTTATCAATACGATGTTATTCCTGGCGGTGGAACAGACGCAGGTCCTATTCATACTACGCACAATGGTGTTCCTTCCATAGCTATTACAATCGCAACACGTTATATTCATACTCACGCTGCCATGCTTCATCGCGATGACTACGAAAATGCAGTTAAACTGATTGTCGAAGTCATCAAGCGTTTAGATCGTGAAACCGTTGATCAAATTACCTTTCAATAAATTGTTCAATCCTCGACACAGTGTCGGGGATTTTTTAATTTTTCTTCGGTAAATTCGCCCATAAAAGAGAGCTGCCGTTGGTAACGGCAGCTCTCAAGTTAATTACTTTAATCCACTTTCAAGGGTTTCAAGCATTTCTTTCTTTTCTTCCTCAGAAGAATGTTTCCAAATCACTTCAAATAATACCCCTAATCCTGGGAGCATTTTTTCTTCTCCATTTTGGATAGCGTCAACAATTGTATCTTCTAATTCTTCTTGTGAGTTACCAGCAACATTTTGAATAATGGCATTTCGTAAATTTAAGTTCATATGAATTCACTCCTTTTTTATCCTGTATTACTCTAATATGTTTTCTAATTTTAGTTTTATTATGTATTTTTTTTGGGATATAATGAGAAAAAACACTGAAGGAGTACAAACTTGAAGCATATTGAATCCATTCAAAATCCAAAAGTAAAACAATGGAAAAAGCTGTTAACGAAAAAAGAACGAGATAAATCCGGGACATTTTTAGTCGAAGGCTTTCATTTAGTAGAAGAAGCATTAAAACAAAGTGATAGTGTTATGGAGATTATAGTCTCTGATAAGACAGGTCTTCCGCCGCGCTGGGATTCCGGGGAAATACCCGTCACAATCGTTACCGAGGAGATTTCAAATTCATTATCAGACACGGAGGCACCACAAGGAATTTTTGCAGTTTGCCGGCAGCTTCAAATAGATGTACCAAATGCGAAAACGTATCTGCTAATCGACGCAGTACAGGATCCAGGGAATCTAGGAACGATGATTCGTACCGCCGACGCGGCAGGCATTGATGCTGTCGTGGTAGGAAAGGGAAGCGTAGATGTATACAACTCTAAGGTACTTAGGTCAGGACAGGGAAGTCATTTTCATCTTCCAATTATAAGAGGGGATCTTCATGATTGGGTTGAAAAGCTCCATGGGAAAAATATTTCAGTTTACGGTACAGCACTTGAAGGTGCTTCAGCATATACTGATATTTCAACAGGTGAGTCTTATGCATTATTAGTCGGAAATGAGGGAAATGGTGTTAGTAAAGAACTGCTAGCGAAAACGACCGCGAACCTTTACATTCCGATTTACGGAAAAAGTGAATCATTAAATGTTGCAGTTGCAACAGGTATCCTGTTATATTTTTTGAAAAAATAGACGATACTAGTTTGAATCATGCAGTAAAGTATTATATAATAATCTACATTATTGAAAAAATCACAAAAACGATGACGGAGAAAAGTATCTTATCACAGACCATTTAGGGAGAAAGTGCCGTGACTGAAAGCACTTTTATGGGAAGGTTAAGAGAAGTTCACCTCCTGAGTTGGCATCGGGACCACGAAAAAAAGGGCATGCTAAGAAAGTAGTTATACTGTCTAGCTGCAGCGCCCAGCCCCGATAAGCATAAGCCAATCGCTTCGGAAGGCAAAAAGCACGCCTTCTGTCAGCGCTTGTCTTATGCTTATCGGGGCTGAACAGGGCGCCTCCGCTTTTAAGTGTAAAGGTGCACCGGCCTATGCCGTTATCTCAATGAAGCGAACACATGTGTTTTATACATACCGTGTTTACAAGGGTGGTACCGCGACTATAAACCTCGTCCCTTTCCAGGGATGGGGTTTTTTTGTTTTTGGAGAAAGAAACCACCTAAACTTGCACATTAAAAAGGAGGAAATAAGATGCAAGAACGATTAAAGGAATTGCAGCAAGAAGCTATTCAAAAAATTGAACTGTCTTCAAGCTTAAAAGAATTAAATGACATTCGCGTTGCCTATTTAGGAAAAAAAGGTCCAATTACGGAAGTGCTGCGTGGAATGGGTAAACTTTCAGCGGAAGAGCGTCCAATTATGGGAGCACTTGCGAATGAAGTTCGTGAAGCCATTGCCACTACATTAGAAGCTAAACAAAAGGATTTAGAAGAAGCTGCTGTTTTAGAAAAACTAGCCTCTGAATCCATCGATGTGACACTGCCAGGAAGACCCGTTAAGGTTGGTAACCACCATCCATTAACAAGAATCATTGAAGAAATTGAAGATTTATTTATTGGTATGGGTTATCAGGTGGCGGAAGGTCCTGAAGTAGAGCAGGATTATTATAACTTTGAAGCTCTAAATTTACCTAAGGGTCACCCTGCTCGTGATATGCAGGATTCCTTCTATATTACAGATGAAATTTTACTACGTACGCATACATCCCCAGTCCAAGCGCGGACCATGGAAAAGAACCAGGGCAAAGGACCAATCAAAATTATCTGTCCAGGTAAAGTGTATCGACGTGATAATGATGACGCGACACACTCACACCAGTTCATGCAAATCGAAGGAC
>JAPSKD010000189.1 GCA_031177865.1 Bacillus sp. (in: firmicutes)
GTTAGTTCATACTGGTGTCACAACAAAGGAACTACTTGCGGGCTATGACCGAAAACCTACATATGCCATAGATTCATTGGATCAATGGGAGCCGTAAGAAAAGGATGTAATTTTCAACTTTGAGAATTGTCTAGCTTCAGCGCCTAGGGGCTCGGGTCATAAGCGTGTCTAGTTACGGCTCCTTGGGACTCGAGTCATAAGCCACTCCCTAGGAAAAATTGAACTGCATTTTTCCCTGAAGAAGGCCAAAAGCGCCTTCTTGCAGAGGTCGTCTTATGCCTGCGTCCCAGGGCAGTCGCCTCCACATTTCATACAATCCGTCAGAAAGGTTAAAGAGCAACCTTCCCGCCGGCCCGTCTTATGCCTTTCGCCCCTGATCAAGGCGCTTACGCTTTTCTATTCCACATGTGCCGCCCGATGAGCAAGTCTGCTTGAGGCAGCTGCTGCGATTGCACCAACAATGTCATCTAAAAATGTATGGCATTCTCCTGTAGATTTATCATTTAACCGGGCTAATATTCCAGGCTTTTGCTTATCGATATAGCCATAATTCGTAAAGCCGATGGACCCGTACACATTAACGATGGAAAGTGCCAGAATCTCATCGACACCATAAAGACTTTCATCTGTTTTAATGATGGATTGGATAGGTTCCTCCAGCAGGTTTTTCTCGGCTAACATATCCAGTTGAATTCCCGTTATGATGGCATTTTGGACCTCACGTTTTGAAATGACGCGTTCCACATTTGCAATACAGTCTTCCATTTTTAAGTTTTCGTGATATTTTTCCTGCAGGAAATAGACTAAATCAGCGATATCCTGAATTTCCACGCCTCTTTCTTTGATCCATTTTCGTGCAGTTTCTTCTGTTAAATCCATTTTTTTACCTTCTGCCATCCATTTATCACCTTTTCCTTGGGATTTTTTTCCATTCTTAATTTTTAACATATGCACGGTATTTTTGAAAAGGAACGAATGAACCAACACCCTTCTTACAGATTTCTCCTATAACGTTTTTCTTATACTTTTATTGCTAAAGAAGACAACAAGTTTTTTGGGCTACTACATATATATGACATAAGAGTAGAAAAGAGAAGAGGTGGAAGGGTGCTTCAAAAATTACTTGAAAATAAATATGGAATACAAGTTGATGAATACGTCAAATTAGACTCTTACGATGCGCTGAGAGGAAATGGCTGGCTTTATGTAGTTGCCAAATCTGAAGGAAGGGAAGCAGAGGATATTAATGAACTAGAGAGAATTGCAGATCATTTAAGGAAAAATGGGGATTCCCATGTGCCAGCATTTCTACAGTCTATCGAGGGAGGATATATTACATCGTGGGAAGATCATCAATATTGTGTCTTGGCACATCGGCAAACAGATAAACACGCAAAAGTGAAACTAGGAAGAAAGTTAGCTAAATTTCATGAGCGAGGGAAAACGGTCCCATTCAAAATTGAAAGATCAAGCAGAATTGGACAATGGAAGCAATTATGGGAGAAGCGTCTTGATCAAATTGAAAAGGTATGGAGTGATCTTTTGTTCCAAACTCCTGATGATGATTTTGAACGTATGTTTATTGATTCATTTCCATACTATATTGGTTTAACTGAAAATGCGATTCAATATTTAGTGGATACGGAGCTGGACGATGAGCCGAAAGAATCGGATAGCGGAACGGTGTGTCACGAACGTTTTTCAAATGACTCATGGGGTGCTAATTATTATATTAAGGACCCATTCGATTGGGTTTTTGATCATCGGAGCCGTGATCTTGCAGAATGGACGAGAGAACGATACTTTCGAAATACACAAACTTACGAGATTGATGTGAGACAGTTTTTCGTCGATTATCAAAGTGTTGTCCCTTTGTCTTCTTTTTCATGGCGGCTGTTATTTTCCCGGTTGCTATTCCCGCTTCATTATTTTGAGTGTATTGAAAATTACTATATAACTCGGTCTGAGCAGGAAAAGAAGCTCTTAGAAGAACAATTGAGTAAGATGTTAAAGCAGTCAACAGAGTATGAGCGTTTTTTGGGACATTTTTTTCAAACTGTAGGTGCACCATTAAAACCATTAAATATCCCTCAATTAGACTGGCTGCTGATGAGGTAATAAAAAAGCGATTGCTGTTTGACAGCAATCGCTTTTTATCTTTATTAAAATACTTGTTCTACTTCAACAACACCAGGAACTTCTTCTAATAGTGCTCTTTCGATTCCTGCTTTTAGGGTAATTGTTGAGCTCGGGCAGCTTCCGCATGCACCTAGTAAACGTAGTTTTACAATACCATCCTCAACATCAACTAATTCACAATCTCCTCCATCGCGAAGAAGAAATGGACGTAATTTATCTAATACTTCCTGAACCTGCTCAAACATTTCTTGTACTTGTTCTGCCATATTTATCGTCTCCTTCCTACCTTATATTATAATGTCATTGCAGGGAAAAATCCATTCTCATGAAATGGGAATTAGCACATTTACAACCATATTTTTATGTTTAATAGTTTAAATGATGTAAAATAAAAGAAAAAGGCAGGATTGATGGAATGAATAATTCTATAGTTGAAATTATCCTTTATGGTGCAGAACAATTATGTCCAAGCTGTGTAAATTTACCCTCCTCAAAGGAAACATTTGAATGGCTCGAGGCTGCAATTTCCAGGAAGTTTCCTGATCAACCATTCAAGATGACGTATGTTGATATTTATCAACCTCCTCAGGAAAGCGAAAAAGAAGCTTTTGCGAAGAGAGTTATTGAAGAAGATCTGTTTTATCCCGTTGTTGTGATTAAGGATAAAATTGTCGGGGAAGGCAATCCAAGATTAAAAACCATATTTAATGAGATGGAGAAATACGGTTACAAAGCCATTGTCTCAGAATAAACATAATCGCATCCGATTTGGCTCAACATATATTTTTCATGATTTAGGGCTTGCCCAGTCCGAATGAGACCAACATATAGACAGCTTTAGCTTTTTTAAGATCTTCCTTGCCCGATTCGCGCTACATGAACTCTTTTACATATCTTTTATTAACTATTTATCGATTTTAAAAACAATATTTCTGAAAAGTACAAAAAGGAAAGAATCGAAATATGGTCACCATGGAACTCTCATGGGACCACTTTTCTAAACTTAACAAAAAACAGTGCAAAAATGCACTGTTTGAATGGTATCCTCTTGAAGATCAACCGTTATGGTACTTATAGAGCCAAAGGATCCCGGATTTTAGTAAACGAGCAACGCGTCCAGTTATAGCTCTGTCTGCCATCATTCCAAAACCATGTTTCTTACCAAGAGAACCAAGAACACCTTTTAATTTAATCGTAGGGAATTCAACTGGAGGCTCCTCGCCATTCCAACGCTTTTTCAAGACTTCCACAATTTGCTCCGCTTGACCCTCTGCTAATTGAGCACTTGGGGCATGTGGAAGACTTGCACAATCTCCTAAAGCAAAAACGTGTTCATCATTTGGTAAATGATGACGAGGCGTAATGATAAGCCTTCCTGAACGGTCCGTTTCTTCTCCTAATTCACGAACAATCTTATTAGCCTGGATACCAGCGGTCCAAACAATGACATCACACGGGACGGGCTCATCATGATTATAAAGTAAATTCTCTTCCACTTTTGTGATATTAGAGTTGTTGATGATTTCAACATTATTTTTATGAAACCAATTTTCAACATATTTACTTAAACGATCGGGAAAGGCAGGAAGAATGTGTTTACCACGATCAAATAGTTTAATTTTAAGATCCCCACGGCTTTCACTTAATTCACTGGCAAGTTCCACACCACTAAGACCTGCCCCTACGATGCCAACTACTGACCCAGGTCCTAAATTGTTTAGTACTGAATAGGTACGACGGGATTTCTCGATGCTTTGAATGCTGTATGTGAATTGATCAGCACCTGGTACACCATGATACTTATCCTCACAGCCAAGACCAATGATTAAATCGTCATAGGAAATCGGAGTGGAATCTTTTAGCAGGACCTCTTTATTGTCTCTTTCAATTCCTATGACTTCACCATATTTAATTTCTAATTGGGGATGTTCTGGAAAAGCAACACGCAGCTCCTTATCCGAAACAGTTCCTGCCGCCAAGGCATAGTATTCAGTTTTCAAGCAATGGTATGGAACACGGTCAACAAGTGTAATTCTTACATCCTCAGGTAAATGGTTTGGAAGAAGTTCGCTTAATATCTTCATACCGCCGTAACCGCCACCGAGAATTACAAGGTTTTTCATCTTTTATATCCCCTTTTGTAAACCAGTAATCATGTCTATATTTTAAGTTAAAAATGATAGTAATATAGTCGTTAAATCCATTAAAAGTATAGCTGAATTATGACAAAATAACAACACATATGACAATTTTATTGACAGTTCGACATGAAACATGGTATTTGACGTAACGGGAGAAAGGTAGTAGGATAATATGTTGTGGGAGAGGTGAATGCCATGTTTATGCCAATTATTGAATTTTGTATCAGTAATCTTGCCAGTGGTGCCCAAAAAGCCATGGAAAGGTTAGAAAAAGACCCGAATCTTGATATCATTGAATATGGATGTCTTGGGTATTGCGGAAAATGTGCTTCCACCCTTTTTGCGCTTGTAAATGGTGAAGTTGTAACAGGCAAAACACCGGATGAACTAGTGGAGAATATTTACCAATACTTAGATGACAATCCAATTTTTTAACATATTGCAGCACAACAGGGGAAGCGTAAATCGCTTCCTTATTTTATTCTTATCATATAATACTCATAAGAAACGTATTAGTTGAGTCATGATGATACAGTGTATATACTATAAGAAAGACCTCAGGAGGAGGAAGAAAATAAATGAGTAACGACGTAGTTATTTTAACAGAAGCTGCGGCTCTCCAAATAAAAGAAATGATGAAACATAACGAAGAAGAAGGTGCTCTTTTACGTGTTAGTGTTAAGGGCGGTGGCTGTAGTGGTTTATCCTATGGTATGGGATTTGACCATGAAGTGAAGGAAGAAGATCTTCATTTTGCTCAGCATGGAATTCAGATACTTGTTGCTAAAGAGGACGCCCCTATATTAAATGGTACAAAAATTGATTATAAGCAATCGATGATGGGCGGCGGATTTACGATTGATAATCCAAACGCGATTGCGTCTTGTGGCTGTGGTTCATCGTTTAGAACGGCAACAGCAACAGGCACACCAGAGGAATGTTAATAACAAAGTTAAAGGCGCCCCTAGGGCGCCTTTACTAATTATATTTATTTTCCAAACATGGATGAACTGTGAAGCGGCTGGATTTTAGCTTTTGGATCGATAAATGCCTTTGCATTGTTAACAGCAGTAGGCGCTTCACCAAATCCGCAGGCAATCAATTTTACTTTCCCTTCATAGGTACAAATATCACCAGCGGCATAAATACCTGGTACATTTGTTTCCATTTTTGAATTTACGACAATGGAATTCTTCTCGATTGCTAAGCCCCATTCTTTGATTGGCCCTAGAGAGGAAACGAACCCATAGTTACAAATAACGGCATCGACATCAATCGCTTCCTTGCCATCTCCATTTACCCCAGTAAGGACAACTTGCTTGATTCCGTTATCATCTCCAATTAATTCCGCTGGTACAAAAGGAGTTTTAACAATTACTTTTGAGTTATGCAAGTTCTCGACACTATGCTCGTGAGCTCTGAATTTATCTCTTCGATGAACAATCATTACTTCCTTGGCAATTGGCTCTAACATTAAAGCCCAGTCTACTGCAGAATCACCGCCGCCAAAGACGACAACTTTTTGACCTGCAAACTTGTTAAGGTCGTCGATAAAGTAGTGAAGATTTTTTCGCTCATATTGTGCAGCACTCTCAAGCTCTAAACGGCGTGGTTGGAATGCACCATTACCTGCTGTAATAATGACTGTTTTTGAATAGTGAACTGCCGAATTGGTTGTTAATTTGAAAGTACCATCCTCTTGTTTTTCCAATTTCTCTACGGATTGCTCTAAAGCAACAGCTGGTTCAAACTTCGCCATTTGCTCCTTTAGGTTATTAATTAGTTCTTGTGCACGGACTTTTGGAAACCCTGCAACATCGTAAATATATTTTTCCGGGTATAGTGCCGATAATTGACCACCTAATTGTGGTAAGCTTTCAATGATTTTTACGGAAGCTTGTCTCATTCCGCCATAAAAGGCTGTAAATAGACCGGTAGGACCGCCCCCGATTATGGTAATATCATAAACTTTTTGATCTTCTTGCACGCTGTATCCCCCTAACTTATGTAGTAACAGACTCCATTCCTTATAATATCACAAAAACAGAAAATCCTCACAACTTTTGGGGAATATTCAGAGTAGTTAATCAAGGAATAAACAAACTATTTTTTATAAAAATAATCATATAAACCACTTGATAATGTGAAGAGTTTAGCATAATATGTATTGAGGATAGATGTTAATTTTTTGTGACAAAAAAAGGAATCTTTTGTGTCGTTATACGTGAATTATATCACAAACTTTTTTCCTCTAAACAAAATAAAAATGTTACAAGCTGAGGAAGATAAGAACAAGTATATTAATCTAAATAAAAAAGGTGGAAGTGATCACTTTGAGAAAGCCTAAAATTGTTATTGTTGGTGCGGGGTATGGCGGGCTTATGACAACTGTAAGGTTACAAAAGCTTGTTGGTGTAAATGAAGCTGATATCGTTTTAATTAATAAAAATGATTACCATTATGAAACTACATGGCTGCATGAGGCTTCTGCGGGCACACTTCATCATGACCGTGTACGTTATGATATTCGTGATGTGATTGATAGAAGTAAAGTTGATTTTGTACAGGATACAGTTGTTGAAATTAAGAAAGAAGAGAAAAAGGTAATTTTAGAAAAGGGCGAAGTAGAGTATGATTACCTGGTTATCGCTCTTGGAGGAGAACCTGAAACCTTTGGCATTAAGGGGTTAAAGGAATATGCATTTGGGATTACGAATGTAAATTCTTCTCGCCAATTGCGTGAGCATATTGAGTATCAATTTGCCACTTATAGTATGGAAGAAGAAAAGAATGACAATCGTTTGGTCATCGTTGTTGGCGGAGCAGGCTTTACAGGGATAGAATTCTTAGGTGAATTAACCAACAGAGTCCCTGAGCTTTGTCGTGAATATGATGTAGATTCTCACAAAGTGAAAATTCTTTGTGTAGAAGCAGCACCAACCGTTCTTCCGGGCTTTGACCCTGAGCTAGTTAACTATGCTGTTTCACAACTAGAGCGTAAAGGGGTAGAATTCTTAATTGGAACTGCAATTAAAGAATGTACACCTGATGGTATTATAGTAGCAAAAGGTGAAGAAGAGCCACGTGAAATTAAAGCGGAAACCGTAGTTTGGGCTGCTGGAGTACGTGGGAATTCAATCATCGAAAAATCAGGTTTTGAAGCAATGAGAGGTCGTGTGAAAGTTCAGCCGGACCTTCGTGTACCAGGATTTGATGATGTGTTTATTATCGGTGACAGCTCACTTGTTATCAATGAAGAGATTAATCGTCCTTATCCTCCAACTGCACAAATTGCTATGCAGCAGGGTGAAGTGGTTGCTCGTAACTTAGCTGCATTGGTACGAAACAAACAGGATCTTGAAGCCTTTACGTTTGATAATAAAGGAACAGTTTGTTCACTTGGTCATGACGATGCTATTGGAGTTGTGTTTGGCAAAAAAGTTACCGGTGCTAAGGCATCCTTTATGAAGAAAGTAGTCGATAATCGTTCTCTATATATGATTGGCGGCGTTGGATTGGTATTGAAAAAAGGTAAATTTAACGTATTTTAATCGAAAAGCGCAAACGACTTGCACAGGGGCGACATGCTTATGACTCCCAGCCCCTAGGCTGCTTGCGCTAGACAGTTATCTATGCGAAAAAAGTATACTATTATTTAAAAAAGGGCAGAGAAATCTGTCCTTTTTTTGTTACTATAATAAATAAATAGGTCGGGTGAGGGGGGTTTTTATGAGTAATAAAGCGAAACGAGGAAAGGTTTGGTTAGCAGTGGGTGGGGTGGTCAAATCTTCTGAGGGACATTGGCTCGTTGTTAAAAAGCGTTACGGTGGCCTAAAGGGAAAGTGGTCACTTCCTGCAGGATTTGTGGACGAAGGTGAAACCGCAGATGAGGCAGTAGTTAGAGAAGTAAAGGAAGAAACCGGTATAGATTGCGTTGTTAAGGGATTGATAGGGCTAAGAACAGGTGTCATTTCAGAAGAAATTAGTGATAATTTGCTCGTCTTTTTACTTGAACCACTTGATGAAGGAAAAATCCAACACCAGGAAAATGAGCTGTATGAAGCAAAATTTATTGCGCCTGAGGACCTCCTTCAAGAAAAAGAGGCATCCATTATGCTACACTACCTGATCAACCAAAACTTAACTTGTACACAGCCAGGATACGATGGACTAAACCCTGGAGATCAGTTTAAGTATAGTGCCTATAAATTATTTTTTTAATTTTTAGATAATTTAAGTAACGCTTAGGATATGAAAGAAAACTTGTGATGTATCCGTTTTCTCACCTGATTTTGATTGAATTTCGTCCTTTTCTTTCTGTCAGTTTCTTGATATATTATCAGAAAATTTAAATAATATTTTAAGGAGCTGATTTGAATGAATACGACTAGTTTAGATACTAGGAATTGTGACTATTGTTCAGGTATGGGATATTTTCAATTACTACTTGGGGGTTCTGAAACATGTACCTGCTGCGAGGGCTCTGGGAAGAAACAGGAAGAATAGTAATTCCCACATCTAAAATGAACTAGAACAGCTTCCACGAGAAACTTCGGGAAGCTATTTTTTTTGAATTTTTCTCTGTGTATAGATCACTATAAACGAATATGTTAGGATTGACTCCCCTTTGGACATTAAGTAAACTAATAATGGATGTGTAAAGGAGGTTTTTCCATGCAGATGAGCATAGTGGTTTTAATCATATCGGTCTTGTTATTCTTTGTATTGTTTTTTGGAATTGGTTTTATTCTAAACATGCTTTTAAGGATGTCCTGGATTATGGCAATTATATACCCAATTATTGCTATATTTATTGTTGATAAGGTAAGGTTTATTGAATATATTACAAATAGTAAAATAGCGTTTCAAGAGCTTGGTCAAAAGTTAGGGTCATTGGCAACGGCGGATGTCCTTATATTACTTAGTGGGTTAGGCGGCGCCATTGCTGCTGGTATCACAATCAAAATGTTACGTAAAAATGGATATCAAATGTTTTAAAGCTTTTTGCCTGGGTTACTCCGCTTTTGGACTAACTTAGGTAAAAAGCTTTTTTATGATTAGGATTTTACTCCTTTTTGAATATTTCCTAGCACGTTGGGAAATGAATATTTTGGGAGGAGTGAAAATTTTAATGAATAAAATCAAAAATTGGACAAAGCGTTTTGCGTTGACCGTTCTTTTCCTGATTGCCGTATTAGTGACTGTTCAATCTATTACAGGTATTGATCTTAAAATGTTCATTAAACAAATGGTTCAACTTGAAGCCCATGCAGCTTCAAACGCCACAACCTCAGAGGCACCAAAAGCGTTAGAG
>JAPSKD010000190.1 GCA_031177865.1 Bacillus sp. (in: firmicutes)
CTGGATAAGCGAACGTTACATCTTTCAGTCTAATACTGCCGTTTGCCCTTCCACCTCGAATGCCTTCCTTTATTTCAGCTTCAGCTGGCTGGTGCGAAAGAAGAATGTCTGAACGATCTAGCGCCGGCCCTGTTCTTCTGACAGAAAGCCAGTTACGCAGCAATCTTTGCATTTCGTTGGCTGCAATCGTAACTAATCCCCCTGCCGTAAGCATTTGTCCGCTTGTCAAACTATCGTTCCAAATTAATAATGTGCTGATCAAGTAGACAATTGCTAAGGCAAATCCATTATAGCTGGCAATGACCACTACTGATTGCATTCTTGCCTTTAATTCCTTAATTGAATGCTTTACGAAAGAGTTTCTGATAGCAATAACGCTTTCCACTTCATTTTCTGAGACTCCCATCACCCGTGATAAATGGATTCCCGTAACCGATTCTCTCAATCTTTCAAGATATCTTGAAGCCTCTTGTCTCGCGTCAGCAGAGGCAGCTCTAGTCCTGACCCCAACATAATTAGAAGTCCAATAAAAGATAACACCTAGAACAACACTAGTAATCATTAAATAAGGATGAATCCAAAGCAGTACCAGACTGTAAATAAATACCCCCTGCACGCTTGCCATAAAGGTCGATCCTTCCCAGGCAAGAAAATTGTGGAGAGTATCAGGGTCATCCGAGACTCTTGCCAGCAGCTCCCCAGATGAATTGTTATGGTAAAAGGAAAAGGGGAGTATCTGCAAATGACTAAATAGACGCAGCTTTTGCCAATTGGTTACTGTCTTTGCTGTTTGATGGCAAAAATATTCATCAATGACCATCATGATTAAATCAAATATGGCTGAAAAGATTAATAACCACATTAACCCCCACAGCCAGGAGTGGTTTTCATTCGGAATGATTGTATCTACAAGCCAGCTAAGCGCTAATGTTGGGATTAAAGCTGAAAAAACCTGACTTATGGCGATAACAATTGAATCCGCGATTACCCACTTTTTATAGGGTCTTAAAAAAGCTAAAACTCTGCGTCCATCACGATTTTTATTTTGCCCAGAGACACTGTTTACGCTCATCCAATCATCTCCTTTTCCAACTCACTATACTGGGCTTTATATAATTCATAATACTGACCTCTTAAAGACAGCAGTTCTTCATGTGTTCCTTGTTCTGCCACCATGCCCTGGTCTAAAAGGAGGATTTTATCTGCCTTCCTGACCGTGATAAGTCTGTGGGCGATCGTGATGGTCGTTCTTCCTGGAATTAATTGTTCAAGCGCCTCCTGAACCTTTTCTTCCGTTTCCCCATCCAAGGAGGATGTCGCTTCATCAAAGATCAAAACTGGCGGCTGGCGCAAGATGGCTCTTGCAAGTGCTACCCTCTGCCTTTGTCCACCGGAAAGCTTTAAACCTCGTTCACCGACCACCGTTTCATACTTATCTTCCAAGGATTGTATTAATTCGGTTAACCCCGCAGCTTCTACTGCTCTATCTAATTCTTCTTGGGTGGCTTCCTTTTTTCCATATAAAAGATTATTGCGCAGCGTACTGTTTAAGAGAAACGTTTCCTGAGAAACAACTCCTACCTGCTGCCTAAAGCTGTTTCGGTTGTAGGAGAACAGGTTCTTTCCATCTATTAGAACCGACCCTTTCTCAGGTTCATATAATCCAAGAAGAATTTGTATCAGTGTACTCTTCCCGCCTCCGCTTGTACCAACAATACCAATATGATTCCCTTGTTCTATTGAGAGCGACACGCCTTTTAGGATTTTTTTATCGCTTTTAGGGTAAGTGAACCAGATGTTATCTAAGTTTATCCTTCCTTCTACCACACCAAAGGATGGCAGATGCTCTGCATGTTCTTCTGGCAGATCAAAATATTCATAGATTCTCTGTAGAGCTGGAATTGCCTGTTGGATCGTTAAAGCATTTTCTGCCAACGATCGGACTGGCAAAAACATAATGGGAATAAAGTTAAGGCATGCAATCAAAGTTCCAATGGTTAGATTGCCTTTCCAGATAGAAAAGCCCCCGATTAACATGACAACGCCGGGAGTTGCTATATTAAATAAGTTCCCTAACCGCCAATTGACCTTTCCAATTAAAGCTGCACGAATCGAATAGTTTTTCCATTCTGTCTGTTTTTTCTGCTGCGTTTCAATTTCCTTTTTTTGTGTTTGAAACGTCCTAACAAGTCTAGTACTTTCAATGCTTTCCTGCAGGTGCTGATACATATCTGCGCTCATATCTCTTTGTACAGCGCTCATTTTCCGCATCGTTATACCCAGCTTAAATGAAGGAAATATGTAAATAGCAAATACCGCAAACATGACAATTGCTGCCGGCCAGTACAATGCAAATACGGCTGTAAACGCAGCAATCGCACCGATAACTTGTTGTAATATTCGTGGGACAACCGTATTATTCAAGTTTTGAACAGACTCGACATCATGAGTTAACCGATATAACATGTCACCTCTTGGTGTCGTAGTGAAAAAAGACATTGGTGTTCGATGAAGCTTTTTAAAGGCCCGAATCTGCATGTCTGTTATAACATCTAGACCGATTTTGACCTGCACATATTCCTGTAAGGTTTCAAACAGTGACTTTCCTAAGAAAGCAACAAGAACACCGCCGACAATCCATAGCAAAAAGGTCGTTTCTCTTGCCCCAATTACTTCGTCCACTAATTTACCTGCCAATATAGGAGGCAAGATTGTAAATGCTCCTCCAATTAATGAAAAAGTAAGAGCGAGCAGCAATTTTCTCCAATAAGGTTTAAAATGAGCCAATGTAGTTTTTAATAAATTCATAATTTCCCCCCTCGCGAGATACTATTTTATTACAAATTTTAGAAATATTCATTACTATTTGAAAAAAATTTTCATTTATTTACATTTTTCCTTGCTCAAACAGAAAGAAGGTAACATCTCTTGGATTGTTACCTTGTTTTGTTTAATATTTTAATGATCCCGATTGACGATATAATTCAATAAATGCTTTAAAAAAGCGGTATTTCTCGGAACCTCCTGCAGAGTTTCCATTGCTAAACAATAATGCTCCCACATTTCTTTTTTAGCACCATCTAACCCTAAGATTGATACAAAGGTCGAATTGTTGTTTTCTGCGTCTTTTCCTATGGATTTGCCAAGTATGTTTAAATCCCCTTCAACATCCAGCAGATCATCTTTGATTTGAAATGCGATCCCGGTATGATAGGAGTATTTTTTCAATGCTTGCATTTCCAATCCTGTTGCATTTGCAAGAATAGCTGGCATAATGAGAGCAGCTTCAAAGGCGATTCCGGTTTTATAAAAACACAACAGGTTCAATTGTTCCAGTGTTAATGGTTTACCTCTAGAACCTAAGTCCATCGCCTGTCCTTTACACATTTCTGCTGTCATTTGCGCAGAATATTGAATCAAGCTAAGTACCGTTTTCGAATCAAAATCTTCTAGCGATGCTTGTTCTTCAATTGCCTTCTGAGTAAGAAAGAGACCCGTTAATTCGGCGATTGCATTGTTGTATACCATGTGAAGAGTAGAACGCCCTCTGCGGATGGACGCATTATCTTGGGATGGCAAGTCGTCAAAGATTAGGGAAGCAGTATGCATAAATTCCAATGATCTTAACAGCGGCACAATGGCCGATTGACTTAATCGATATTCGTCTATACCCATAATCCATGTAATGATGGGCCTCAGCCGTTTTCCATCGCCTTCAAGACTATAGTTTGCTGCCTCAGTAATCGGCTCTTTCAACAAAGATGCAGTTTCATCTTTAGGGATAGATAAGAGCTGGTTGATTTGTTCCCGTACTCTTTCAACGCTCTCTTGAAATTCTTCTTGTTCTTTACGATCATTTTTAAGATTGGTAATCATATGATCTCGGAGAAGTTTATCAAAGAAATCGACATCATCCGCTTTGCTGACCATTTTTTGAATCACTGCATTAAATTTGGGAAATCCAGAAGCAAATAACTCCATTACTCCATTGTACTTTTTGATACCCACACGTTCTTTAAATCTTTTTAATCCATTTATCGCACGATTTAAAATTACCTCACATGCCTTTTTATCTGAATGATAAACATGATGAATTAAATTAGAAATGACACTCCAATATAATTCAAATGGATTTATTAGATCAGCACGTTTTTCATGATATTTCAGATAATAGGTATAAGGTGTGACCGCACCATTTTCTAAGTCCTCAAACATATCTGCAAAGTCATCTGCCAGTTGGTTGTATATACCATAAAAAAAGGTTCGATTGTCAAATCCCTCATCTTGGTCAGCATTAATGACGGAGCGGACAATCAATCGTGAAGAAGAAGATTTTAGAATAACCGGAATATAAAGCTCATCATTCGTGTAATTTCCATTGGATAAGTCCTTTTCACGGTCCACTTCCTGTGAATGAAAAAATACATATGATTGTTCAAAAAATGTTTTTATGGTTCCTGGCCTCTGTTGAGCTTTAATATACTCAAATGCCTCTCGAAGCTCCGAATGAATGAACGTGATCAAGGCTTCGTTCTTTTCGTCCCAACCACCGCTCAATTTCGGTACTACTCCAGTGGTAAGAGTGGCACGTATTAAGTTGGAGTATTGTTTTTTCTCTTTATCTGATAAAACTTTGGAGTCGAGAAGGTCATCAATGAATGGATAGGTCAAACCATAGGCATAGCCTAACCGAATGGCTCTATCAAGTCTTTGTGTTCGTTCTTCAGGCGCGGTTTTATCGCCCATCTCTTCAATCTCGTGCATAATGACTCCAGCTATGATTTTAATAAGTTTACGCTGGGCATGATTAGCGTCCATCCCCTGTGGAATATGGTCAGCAACAGTCTTTAATTTGTTCATTACCCAGATAATCGTCAATTCAATCGCTTCCTGCTGGGCCCATCTGTACAACCAAGCCATAGAGAAAAGCTCATTCTTATTTTCACGATTTTCTCTGGGTTGAGTAAGATTATTTTTTAGGCTGTTAACAACACTCTGAATCCTTGTCTGTGTAGCTTTAGAATCCAGTGCTTTTCCTAAATCACGCATAAAAATATAAGAAATGCTTCTATCCAGGTAGTTATCTAATTTTCCTGTATAATCTAGCCATTGGAGATAACTATGATACTCAAAGGAAGTCGGCTTTCTCTTTCTGCGAGAAAGGAAAGTTACGAATGTATGATGGTGTATATGGTTGTGCTTCCAGGATTGTATATCTCTTGTTAGAGTAGAAACATAGCTTTTTTGCATAACTTGCTGGTACAGTGATTGAAAATAATCATTTGCCTTTTGCTCAGCCATACCATAGCATGTATCTTCATTTATTAATGACATCTTAATCATTTAAACATTACCTCAACTTCACGTTCACTTAGTATGTATATTAATAATACACGTAAGCATTAGCTTTATAACTATTAAACTGAAAATTAAATTAAAAAATCCCTCAGACCTTCCATCTGAGGGAAAAATTAATTTCTGTTATTCGTATCTTAATGCCTCAATTGGACTAAGCTTAGAGGCTTTGTTTGCGGGAAGCAATCCAAAGATAATACCAATTATGGCTGAAAAACTCACTCCAATGAGAACGATTAACGGACTGACGGTTGCAGTAATGGGAGAAAACTCTGAAACGAGTATACTACCTATTGCTGCTAGGCCAATTCCAATCACCCCTCCTAATGAGGTTAAGGTGATGGACTCGATTAGAAACTGCAATAGAATTTTCCTTCTTGTCGCACCAATGGCTTTCCGAAGTCCAATTTCTCTTGTCCTTTCTGTTACAGAAACTAGCATAATATTCATAACACCAATCCCTCCTACTAAGAGGGAAATACCTGCGATACTTCCAATTAGTAGTGTTAGTAACGAAATCATTGTGCTTAATTCTCGTTCATAATCTTCGAAATCATTGGTTGAATACTTGCCGTTTTCAAGACCTTTTTCTGCTGTTAATGTATCCGCTGCGAGCCTGCCAGTTTCAGAAATGTTTTCAGGATCACTTGCAATCACCTGTAATTGTTCGATTTCTCGATTGCCAAACATCAGCGAGATGACAGAACGCGGCATAAGCATTTCACCAGTTTCCTTATTTCGAAATTGCTCAGGTAATGGTGATTCATACACTCCGACAACCTTGTAAGGATTATCATTTAAATCAATAATCTCGCCAATTGGGTTTTCAGTTTCCTTAAAGAACTTTTCCCTTGCTATCGTATCAATTAGGACTACCCGATTTAAACCATCATTATCCGCAGCGTACAAAGCTCGTCCTTCAACTACTTGAATATCCCTTGCAGGGAAGAATTCCGCACCGACACCGGTAATTTGCATTTCCCCCTGCTCATCATCATGTGTCATCATTCCCCAGCCTTGATTCGTTGCAACCACAGCCTTAACACCAGGAACTTGCGCGAGTGTTTGGATATCTTCAGAGGTTAATTCAGGTTCCTCCCAAAACATTTCTGGTTCATCTTCAGGCGGGATGTATTCATAATAAATATCAATCGCATTCTTATCCGTACTAAACAATTCATCTGTCATTTGCTTCTTCGTACCTTGACCTATTGCTACGATAATAATAACAGCGGCTACACCAATGATAATTCCAAGCATCGTTAGAATTGACCTTATCTTATGATTCCAGATAGATGAAACGGCGATTTTAAAACTATCCCAAATATTCATGAGGTTACCCTCCGGTCATCAATAATCATGCCATCTTTTATCGTGATAATCCGCTTAGCATAGGCTGCTATCTCTTCTTCGTGAGTAACAATAATAACCGTTTTCCCTTCTTCATGGAGCTGTGTAAATAGTTTCATAATTTGCTCACTCGTATTCGAATCAAGGGCACCTGTTGGTTCATCGGCTAAAAGAATAGTAGGATTATTAACTAGGGCTCTAGCGATCGCAACACGCTGCTTCTGACCTCCAGACAATTGATTAGGTAAATGTTTCATTCGGTCTGCTAAGCCTACTTTTACCAGCAGGTCTTTTGCTCTTGCTGTTCTTTCTCGCTTGGAAACCCCAGCATATACAAGTGGAGAGGCCACATTTTGAATAGCGTTGTCTCTTGGAAACATGAAGAATTGTTGAAATACAAATCCCACATGTTCATTTCTAAGCTTAGCTAGGATGCTCTCTTTTGCCGAAGCGATTTGTTCCCCGTTTAATTCATAGGTACCTGAAGATGGATAATCTAAAAAACCAATTATGTTCATCAATGTAGATTTACCAGATCCAGAAGGTCCCATAATAGCGACAAACTCTCCATCTTCTATGGTTAAATCAATGCCATGAAGTACCGGGACCTCTAAAGAACCCTTGCCGTATACTTTTGTAATATCACTCAACTTCATCATATGAGGTCACTTCCATTCCATCATGCATTTCTTCCGTTGGTGTAAGTACCACAAGTTCTCCAGGCGTAACTCCTGATGTGACTTCAATGAAAGCATCATTCATAACTCCCGTTTGAACTTCACGTCTTTCTAACATCCCATCTTTTAAAATATAAACAATTTTGACTCCAGCTTCATCGATTAGGGCAGGATGTGGGATTGCAATCTTTTTAGCTGCATCACCAGCCTTTATTTCTAATGAAACATGGAAGCCTTGACGTAACTCGGAGGTATCATCTGTAATCACTACCTTAAAAGGATACATGGTCACATTACCCCCTCCTGCACCGCCTTCAAATCCTTCACTACCACCGCCTTCGGCATTTGGGAAATGTGAAACAGATTCAACCACACCATTCCATTCACGATCTTTAAAGACTTTTGGTCGGATAATAACCGGTTGTCCTTCTTTAATCTTGACTGTGTCAAATTCACTCATCGACCCAATAACTTTATAGGGTTGACTTGATATAATATGGATGACAGGTTCTGCTGCTCCTGCCTCTGTATTGGCTACATTTTGATTAACCTTTACAATAATCCCATCCATTTTACTTACAATTGTCATTTCACTTTTCTGCGCATTTAATTCTTTTATTCGGTCTTCAGCTGATGTAATTTCCGACTTTGTACTTTCATATTGCATCTCTTGTTGGATCTTTTCATTTGAAAGCTGGTTTACGTCTTCTTGTGAAACAAGCACTTCAGTGGTTTCTACTGTTTCTGCACCTTGTGTTTCTACCTTCTTTTTAGCCTCTGTAAGCCGCTTGTTGAGATCTACAATTTGATTTTGTTCTGTTTTCCCTCTACTTTGCAGTAATTCTTTCTCACGGACTGCTCTATTAAGTTCACTATCTATTTTTGAAGAATCATAGACTACTAGTGGGTCACCAGCTTTGACAGCTTGGTTCTCTGCTACCTTAATTTCACTAATTTCCCCTTTTTCAGGTTCTAAAAAGACCTTTTGCTCACTTTCTGGAACAATTTTACCCGTTACAAGAATCGATTCTATCAATTCTTGTTCACTAACCTTTTGTACACTAATACTCATCACACCGTTATCAATACTTACTGATTCTGTGCCTGTTTTTACATATAAATATGTACCCGTGCTCGCAATGGCAAGTATTCCTACAATAGCTGCTACCCAAATCCATACCTTTTTCTTCACCGATATACCCCCGTAGATTTTTTTATTTATCTAGTATCTACTATAAAGGTACTGGAAATATTTTCAATAGATTTTAACTGTAAATTTTTCCATTTACAATCGATAGATTCAATACAAAACAAAAAGCCTTCCTGCTGAAAGGCTTTTGCTTTGTAATTTAGAATTCTCAAGTTCCGCAGAAGGTTCGATAAGGACGAGGTGATGGCGCTGGCAGAGTGGTATACTCTTGCTGTTCTAGAGAGTACTCATATGGATTGGATAAGATCCCAAGAAGCCTCTCCATCACGCTATAATCTCCATTATTTGCGGCTTCCAGTGCTTCCTCTACCCTGTGGTTCCTTGGGATAACTGAAGGATTACTGTTCCTCATTAATTGAATGGAGGAGTCCCTCGATTCCTCCTGCATGCCAAGTCTTGCCTTCCACCGTTCTAGCCACTCAGTAAATTCTGTTGTTCCGTTCAGAATTGTTTCATCTAGTTTATCCAAAGTTAACGCTCTGAATGTGTTAGTATAGTCAGCCCGGTGCTTCTGCATCATATCCAGAAGGTCTTTAATAAGGGGTTTATCTTCTTCCTCCTCATTAAATAATCCTAATTTCGCTCTCATTCCCTCGAGCCAGTTCGATTCAAAAACCTGAGCAAAGTCAGATAGCTTATCTTGTGCGAGAGTAACTGCCTCCTCCTGATTCTCATGCAACAGCGGTAAAAGGGCTTCAGCTAACCGTGCTAAATTCCAGACACCAATATTTGGTTGATTACCATAAGCATACCGACCTTCTCTGTCAATAGAACTGAACACAGTAGCTGGATCATAGGTATCCATGAAGGCGCAAGGACCATAATCGATGGTTTCTCCACTAATGGTCATATTGTCGGTGTTCATCACTCCATGAATAAAGCCAACCAGCTGCCATTTAGCAATCAGCATCGCTTGACGTTTAATCACTTCCTCTAGGAATGAGAGATACCGGTTCTCATCATCTTGAATTTCAGGGTAATGGCG
>JAPSKD010000191.1 GCA_031177865.1 Bacillus sp. (in: firmicutes)
TGGAAATTCGACAATTACAAACGTTTAAAACCGTCGCCGACTTAAATAGCTTTACAAAGGCTGCTCAAACCCTTCAGTATTCACAAGCTTCGATCACTTCTCATATTCAGCAGCTGGAAGATCAAATTGGCCTTCCCTTATTTGATCGCTTGGGAAAGCAAATTCAATTAACGATGGCTGGGCAGGAACTCTATCAATATGTAATCGAATTACTAGCTGTGTATTCGAAAATCCAACATATTTCACCCGATAACATGACGATGAAAGGTGAAATCCGTATCGGTGCAGCCGAATCGATAACCGTATATAAACTAGGCAAAATCATTTCTGAGTATAAAAAGAACTATCCGGACGTTACTTTTTTGCTTATGAATGACGATTGTCTTCCACTGAGAGAGAGACTTCACTCTGGGGAGATCGATATAGCGATCACGTTAGAACCAAAGGTAAATGATCACCATTTAATTACACAAGTTTGGTCAGAAGAACCATTAGTTTTTATCGGGGAAACTAACCATCCGTTCAAAACGATTGAAGATGCAAATGGAGCATGTATCATCTTTAGTCCTAAAACATGCGCCTTAAGACAATTTTTTGAAGCCTATTTGATTAGGAATGGTATAAACACTTATAATCATTTGGAGTTTACGAGTATGGAAGCTATTAAACAATGTGTGATGAGCGGATTAGGAATCAGTTTAATCCCCTATTTAAGCGTTGAAGCATTATTACGAGAGGATAAAATGAAGGTGATTGAGTCATCTACTGAACATCCACGTTTCTATGCACAAATCTCCTATCATAAAAACAAATGGCTGTCGAAAGCACATCAAAAGTTTATAGAAATGGTTTTAGCAGATAAATGAATAGGTTGTTTTAAATAATGATAAAAATGTGAGGCTGACGTATGAAAAAAAAGAGATATAATTTACCATGTAATATCGCAAATACACTTGACATCATTGGAGACCGCTGGACATTATTGATTGTGAGAGACATCATGCAGGGGATTACGAGGTTTAATGAATTAAAGACTTCTTTGGTTGGGATTGCCCCCAATATCTTATCCGACCGATTGCAAATCCTGGAATCGGAAGGTATCATCAAATCAAAACGTTACAGTGACCATCCTCCTCGATACGAATATGAACTGACACAGGATGGATGGAAACTTAAAGATGTTCTATTTGCCCTTGCCATTTGGGGCAATAACCATTTTAATGAGAAATACAACCGACTGGTTGATCCAAACTGTGACCATGAAGTACAAATCGCCTATACTTGTCCTCATTGTGAGAGTTATACAAAAAGACCTAGATTCATACCTAATGTAGAGTGATTAAATGCTTTTACAAATTATAATAATAAAAGAAGTTTATAAATAAAATGGTACGGAAAAATTTTTTTAAAAATATCCAATAAAAATTAACGTATTGAATGACCATGAATGAGAGGCTGTAAGAATGCTTGTAAGTAAAGAACTATTTCACAAATTTATAAAATACGGTGTCGTGGGCTGTGTAAGCATACTCATTTATTATCTATCTGTTTTCGTTTTGGTAGAGCTTCTCGGGAAAAATCCCCTTTTCGGAACAGCTGTCTCGTTTGTTATTATGTCGTATTTTTCATTTCTACTAAACAGAAAGTTTACCTTTGGCAGCGACTTCTCTTACAATAAGTTGCTGCGCTTTCTTGCTGTTTCAGCAATTGGTTTCACATTGAATTTTCTTATTATGTATTTAGTAGTCAATGTCTTATCTCTTCATTATTCAATCGGAGAAGTGGTAACAACATTGGTTATTCCTATTATCAATTTTATCTTGAATAACTATTGGACATTTAAATAGGACATTTTGAGCAGAAACCATAGGGACGGTTCTTTTGGTCCACTTTTTACCTAAGGTGAACCAAGAGAACCGTCCCTCTGGAGTTCTCTGGAGTTCTCTGGAGTTCCCTCTGGAGTTTACTTCACTATTTCCGCATAAAAATCTAATCTATCTTGCGCATTCTCTTTTATGATAATATCTACACCACTGTCCACGAATGGTTCGACATTTTCTCCCTTGATCACTTTCATGGCAGTTTCAACGCTTAAATATCCCATATCATAAGGGTTTTGGGCAATGGTACCAGGGAGGGTTTCGTCTGCTATTAACTGAAGCATATCGGAAAGACCATCCGGTCCGATGACAGGAATTAAGAATCCTTGTTTCTCTAACTCATTAATGACCGGGAAGGCAATCTTGTCATGTGTAGTCACCACACCCTTAATATCAGGGTGGTCACGTAAAACCATTGAAATCGCCTTTTGAACTGCTTTGGGATTATCCGATATTCCTGTTTTGGTAATGGAGATTTCGATTCCTGCATTTTGTAAAGAATTGGTAGCACCTTCGAGTCGCTGCCTAAATACCGGGAAAGATATATCACCACCGATAATGGCAACCTTATCGCCTGGCTGCAGCTGGGAGGCTAAAAAGGCTCCTGCTTTTTTACCTAAGTCGTTATTATCGGTTCCTATATAAGCCGTTTTGTTTTTCATGGGAAGGTCCGTATCTACTAGCAAAATAGGAATATCCGTTAATGTTACTAATGTCGGTCTAACAAATGAACTGTACGGAGCCGTTATGATAATATCGGGCTTTTCTTTGTATGTCTTAATTAATAATTCTACCTGTTTTTGTGGTGTTGCTTCACTTGGTTCAATCACTTTTCCATCAATTCCAAAGTCTTTAAACCCTTTTTCCATACCAGCCTTCATGATTTTCCAATATTGTGAGTCTGCTGCTTTTAACACAACGACCACAGTCGGCTTTTTATCAGCAAAGGATACGGTTATAAAACTTAGAATAAGGACAGAAATGACAGCTCCAAATACTACTATCGTTTTCCCTTTCTTAAACAACGACATCCTTCCCCCTCTCTTTTGTGTTAAAGAATGCACCTAAACGGTGGTTAAGCTGGGAATGAGCTGAAATCGAATAGAGAAAGTGGTCCCCTCATCACTCGTTTCAATTTCAATTTGGGCGTCATGTCGTTTGGCTACACTGTAACAAATGGCTAACCCCAGACCTGTTCCTGTTTCCTTTGTCGTAAAGAAAGGTGTTCCTAATTTTGATAATACTTCTGGGCTGATTCCCTGGCCTTCGTCTTTTATTTGCAGAACCAATGTCTGCTTTTCTATATTGGTTTTAATTGTCAAATTTCCGTTAGAACCCATGGCATCCAATCCATTTAAGGCAATATTCAAGATGAGCTGGCGAATTTCTTTCTCATCCAAGGAGATGTCAGGACATTCTCCTAAGTCAAGCTTAAGTTGTTTATTAGAACGTAACGCCTCCGCTTGAATGAGAGGAGATAAAGCTTCAATAATGGCGTTCAAGTTTTGCTTCTTTTTGACACTGATTTTATTTTTTGCTAGATTCAAGAATTCTGTGATAATCGAGTTTGCTCGGTCCAATTCCTCTAGCATTAAATCGATGAAATCAGTAGATAAATTGTCGACTTGATTCCTGGATAATTGTAAAAATCCTTGGACTGTTGTCATTGGATTTCTGATTTCATGGGCGATACCTGCTGCCATTTCACCGATTAAGTTTAATCGGTCTAGCCGATACATTTCATTCTCGAGATGGACCCTTTCGGTAATATCATTCAGCACGACAAGCGTACATGGTTCCGATTCGATATCAATCATCTCCGTAGATAATAACCCTGAGCGAATTTCCCCGTCTTTCGTCTCATATCTGATTTTCTTGTTTCGAATCTTTTTATTTAAATCAATAGACTTTCCTGTTGTTTCATCAATAAAATTCTTACAATTAATTTTTTGATGGATCAACTCGTTACTGCTATAACCGGTGAAACTTGTCCAACTGGCATTGATGTCGATGAATGTCAGATCCTTCTGTGAAAGAATCGCCTTTAATAAGGGGCTGGAATCAAAGATTTTACGAAACCTTGCCTGAGAACGGAACAGATGGTCGGCCATTCTTTTTCGTTCTTCAATTTCTTTTTGCAGTTTCTCATTTGACTTGATTAGCTCAAGCGTCCGCTTTTCGACGACATGCTCCAAATTATGAAATTGCTGTTTTTTAACTTCTTCTATTTGCTTTCTTTCGGTTACATCCCGTATCGTACCAACAAAAATCTGTTCATCCTGAATGATCGTTGAAGCAATTAACAGATCCGCATAAAAGCAGCTTTTATCCTTTCGACAAGCCACAACTTCAATGATCTTTCCTACCGATTGTCTCATCATAGAAAGGAATGGGAGTGATGCATCAGATAACAGTTCATCCTCCCATTTAGGAAAAAGATTCAAAACATGTTTTTCCACCACTTCCTTTGCATGGAAGCCAAACATGCTTGTGATGGCCGGATTCACGGAAAGTATGGAACCTTGATTATCAAACGTGATAATGGTATCGGTTATCGTTTCACTTATGGCTTTTGTTAATGCCTCGGTCCGACGTAAATTTAGGGTGGTTCTATCCAGCCTTTTGTTCACTTTATTCAGCTCAAGTAAATGCCCTAAATCCGTTTGAATAATCGTTTCTTGATGATTTTGATGAATTTTGACAAACTGCTCAATTTTCTTTTTCAATGTTTCGGGCTGAAAGGGTTTAAAAATATAATCGATTGCACCTACAGAGTATCCTTGATGAACATGTTCCATCTCTTGACTAATCGCTGTAATAAATATTATCGGGATATTTTTTGTTTTTTCCCTCGCCTTAATGAGCTTGGCCGTATCAAAGCCATTCAGACCCGGCATTTGAACGTCTAGCAAAATCACCGCAAAATCATATTGAAGCATGCATTTTAATGCTTCTTTTCCTGAATGGGCGCTAATTAGATTGTAGTTTGGTGAAGTGAGCACTGCTTCTAATGCCAGAAGGTTTTCTGGATGATCATCCACCATTAAAATATTCACCTTTTGAGGTGGTGTATTATTTAATTTTTCGATAGAGCCTTTCGGGTCCATCAAATTCTCCGTAACAGTCTTCATAATGTGTAAATTTTACCCCCTCTCTTTTTCCTAAGCCAAGAAAACCTGAAGTGCTTAGGCTTTCATATATTAATTGATGAACATCATTTTGAAGGTTCTTATTAAAATAGATCAGTACATTTCGGCATATAATCATATCAAACTCGTTAAAAGAATGATCGGATACCACATTATGCTGGGCAAAAATCATATTTTTCTGCAGAAATGGGTGGAAACAAACCTTATTATCAATGGCTTTATAATATTCAGAGAAGGCCCGTTTCCCTCCTCCTTCAATATAGTTTTTAGTGTAGAGCTTCATCTCTTCCAACGGAAAGGTACCCTGTTTTGCTTTTTCGAGTATACTCTTATTTATATCTGTTGCGTAGATTCTGGTCTTATCATAGATCCCTTCTTCGTGCAGGAGGATCGCCATTGAATATACCTCCTCACCTGAAGAACAGCCAACATGCCATATTTTAATCAATGGATAATCTTTTATTACAGGAATCACCTTTGTCCGAATACTCTTAAAAAAGGTTGGATCCCGAAACATCTCCGTCACATTGATGGAAAAGTCGGAAAGTAACCTTGCCATGACACTGGGTTCACGAAGGATTTTTTCCTGCAGCGCGGATATACTTGATAGTCTCTCAATCTGTACGCGATGATTAATCCTCCTTTGGATAAAAGGAAAGGCATAGTTTCTAAAATCATACCCATAATAACGAAACATAGCCTCAAGTAATAAATCAATTTCAATCCTCTCGATTTCTTGTGCCTGTACTAGATCATCAGATTCATGGTATTTTACCTGTGCGATTTTCTAGCCCTCCTTCGTAAACAGCCAAACTTGCATTAACGAGAACAGCTGTTCCAAGTTAATCGGCTTGCTAATATAATCGGTAGCTCCTGCATCCAGGCATTCTTCCCTGCTGTGTTTCATCGCCTTTGCTGTAAGAGCGATGATTGGGATGGATTCAAATATGCTTATCTTACGAATATGTTGGATGGCTTCAAACCCATCCATCTCTGGCATCATAATATCCATCAAAATCAAGTCGGTATTCTGATGCTCCTTTAACACTTCCAACGCTTCCCTGCCGTTTTCGGCAACCAAGATTTCCATATCAAGATTTTCAAGCGCAATTGTTAAGGCATATACATTACGGATATCATCATCTACGATAAGAACTTTTTTGTTTTTCAGAATAAATTTCCCATGTTTGATCATGGACTCTTCCTTTAAAACCAGATCGTTACTGTCCACTAAATAGTTCACTTCCAAACCAACCGCTGCTTCCGTTCGAGCCGTAGAGATAGTTACGATTTTGTTATTCATTTGACTGTTTGGCAGGTACAAGGTAAATGTGCTTCCATTCCTAATTTCACTTGAAACTTCGATAAACCCGCCTAATAACTGAGCAAGTTCCCTGCAAATCGATAAGCCTAATCCCGTACCGCCATATTTCCTGCTTGTTGTTCCATCTGCTTGTTTGAAAGCATCAAAAATCGTCTCTTGTTTCTCTTTCTCAATTCCTATACCCGTATCGATTACAGAAAAAGCAAGCATTCGTTCTAGCCGTTGTTCTTCCCCTTTATTCGCAGTGATGTTTTTCATCACGCTACGGATTTGTAATGAGACACTGCCGCTTTCCGTAAATTTAAACGCATTGGCAAGAAGATTTTTTAGGATTTGCTGCAGTCGTTGTTCATCCGTAAAGAACGTCATTGGCAATGCTTTGTCCAATTCGATGGAAAAATGAACTTTTTTCAGGTCGGCAATCGGTGAGAATTGACTATAGATAAAATCTCTTAACTGATTCAATTCTACTTCTTTTGATATCACATCTAGTTTACCAGACTCTACTTTGGCCAAATCTAATATATCATTGATTAAATTTAATAAATCATTCCCGGAAGAGTAAATGGTTTTAATGTATTCCTGCTGTTTGTATGTCAAATTCCCTTCTCCGTTCTCAGAAAGGATTTGTGCTAGAATGAGCAAACTGTTCAGAGGTGTTCTTAGTTCATGTGACATATTTGCTAGAAACTCAGATTTATATTTAGAACTTAACTCGAGCTGCTGTGCTTTTTCTTCAAGCGCCGCACTGACTTCTTGTATTTCAAAGTTCTTTTGTTTAGATGCTTCATACTGTTCTTCTAGTTTTTCATTTGTCGACCTTAACTCCTCTTGCTGCATCTGGAGTTCTTCTGATTGGGCTTGAAGTTCTTCCGTCAAGGCTTGTGATTCTTGCAAAAATTGTTCTACCTTCATGTGGTTGATAATACTATTAATCTTAATGCCTAAATTGTTATTCACTTTTTCAAGCAGCTTTATTTGTATTGGAGTTAACGTCTCAAAAGAGGCAATTTCAATCACCGCAAGTACTAGGTCTTCAAATAATACTGGTAAAATCATAATCGTTTTAGGAGTAGCTTCTCCAAGACCTGAACCGATTTTTAGATAATCGTCGGGAACTTGGTTTAAATGGATGGGACGCTTTAAAAGTGCACACTGCCCAACTAACCCCTCTCCTACACGAAATTGCTTTCGTTCTTGCTCCCCGCTAAAAGAGGCGTAGGAAGACATTCTTTTTAAATACTGGTCACTTTTGTTAACTTCTTTTAAATAGAAGACGCCGTAGCTCGCTCCGACCATAGGTACTAGCTTTGTGATTAGCATATCGGCTAGCATCTGCACATTTTCTACTTCTGGATACAGTGTGGCAATTTTAGCAATTTGTGTATTTAGCCAGCTCAGCTCTTCTGCTTCTTCCTTTAATTCTTTCTCGATTCGACTATGTTTCTCAAGTGCTTGGGCCATTTTATTAAAGGCCACAGCGATTTCACTCAATTCCCCTTTTGAGGAAATTTCAATACGTGGTAATGTATCGAAATCACTGGCCGCTGCCTGTGTCATTACGTCAGTTACCTTGTTAAGGTTGTTGCTGGTGCTCTTTATAATCCATATGGCAAAACTTATACCAATGATTAAGCCGATCACAAGGTATATGTAAATATTTTCAACTGCCCAATTATAGGTATCTTTGGACCGTAACAGTTCATTCTTCATCCCTTGTTCTTGTATGCCATGCAGGAGTTCTGCCATTTGAGTCATCCGCTGACTGAATAGTTCAACATCTGCCAAAAAAGCAGGAGTAAGTTCAGCGTTAGGATTGATTTTTCTTTCTATCAACGCTTGCTGACCCATATTTCGATACGATTCATGTAAGATTTTAAGTTTACCAATGAGTTCCTGAGATTTCTCTTGGGTGTCTTTTTTCTCCAGTGACTCAACCGCCATTTGCAAGTTTGAATTGGAATTTTCCCATACATTTAACAAGTCTGAATTGATTGCCTTTCCACGATCTTTCAAAATGGTATTCAATACGCTTGATGTGGTTGAAGTTTCTTCTTTAATCGTAGAAGCAATTTCGATTCTCTCATTTAAATCATTAATCACGACATTCATTTTAACGGTCGATTGTTCAAGCATGTTCATCAATATCATAACGATAATCGTAATGAACAAAAGCAATGACCCTATGCTCGTATACAGCTTCGTTCGAAATCTCATAATGCCTCCTAAAATGGTATTTCCTATTGTTCGATTCCTTATTTAAATAACTAGTTATAATTTTCTCATTTTTAATCATACTTTATAATCCTTACTATCGTCCATATGATATTTTAGAAACCGTAAACCGTGGGGACGGTTCTTATGGTTTTTTGACCAGTGTTAATCATCATTAAACCACCAGAACCATCCCTCTGGCGTTCCAGGCATTTTTAAAACAAAAACCATAGGGACGGTTTTTAAAGGGGACAATCGGAAGTTTTGCGCGGAAAAAGCCTGACTAGCGGGTTGGTGCTAGTCAGGCCTTTTTATGTTTTTTCAGGTAGGATATTTTCGCCAAACTTTTGATTGCCCAAGAAGAATGAAGTCGCGGTTCTAACCTGTGGGGTTTCAATCTTTGGGTGTCAGATAAAATTTTGATATTTATAGCTTTTTTCATCCACTGAAACAATTCGATTATTAGATATATGGATTCGGTGTGTATATCGCCCAAGGTATTGGACTACAGCCTAGGGGCCTGAAAATGTCCGTTTGATGTAACTATACCAATTTAGTGAGTAACATTCATCCAACTAGAATGGAACTTTTTTATAATACCTTCTGGTTGTCAGTGGATGATTGCGTTGTGTTTCTAAATGACAACTTACTCTTTCAAGTAAGGTCGCAAGTACGATTGGGGAGATAAAGCGTCTTAACTCTTGAGAAATTCCAGTTAATTCATAATCCTTCGTATCAAAAACCGTTAATTCATTTGAGTAATGTTCCGCAAAGCGTTTGACTCTTTCGGTAAGCGGGCGTGACCGGTCTTCACCTTTTAATAGAATAATACTGGTATCATTTTCAACCAATTCTAGCGTGCCATGGAAGAAATCTGATGCGTGTACTGGTCTAGTTTTAATCCATTGCATTTCTTCTAAGATACACATTCCATAATAATAGGTCTGACCCCAATCAATACCGGTTCCAGAAAGAATGTGGTAAAGAGTATCCTTATGTTTTTGGGCAA
>JAPSKD010000486.1 GCA_031177865.1 Bacillus sp. (in: firmicutes)
TTCTCCATAAACTTCGTATCCTTCTTTGATGAAATATTTTTGGATAGGTTTATATAAATCTGCTTCTAGTATTTTTTTCTTATCTATCATTGATGCCACCATCCAAGTTTTGCTAGTAATGTATTTTACCTTATACACAATATTATATAATGATCGAAAATTTAATAATATGGAAAATGAAAATGTTCTTAATACCATATAAACCATTAATGAGCCAGATAAGTAAAAATGACCTCAGGTTTGAGATCATTTATTTCAATAAGTTCCCTGCTTAATAGTAAGGATAATATGGGTAAGGATAACCATAACCAAAAGGGTATCCATAAGGATATGCTAAAGTGCTAGCCAACAATCCACCTAATACACCACCGACAAACGGACCTCCCCAAAACGGTCGATAAAAGCCAAAGGGTCTGTAAAATCCGAATGGTCGATAAGAGCCAACTCTCCCAAAAGGTCTCCCGAAAATTCGTGAGTCGTTAGGATCAATTACATCTTGTTGATATTGTTTTACTGCTGGTACTTTTAATTCTGATTGCATGTGAGCCACTCCTCCCTGTTTAACAGTATAAAGATATGCTAAATTTGGTTTAGACTCTTGGGTGTATACCCAGAAAAGGAAAATTATGCCTAAAAACATAAAACTAATCGTTAATCAACTCAAAAATAATACCATCAATTCATCATCAAAATACGTTCCTTCTACTTTTAAAGCTTTCTTCTCAATTCCGTACGTTTTAAAACCTAAAGAGTTATATAAATGTTTAGCTGAATAATTACTTGCTGTCACAGTAAGATAAATTTGTTCAATTTCAGGCAATGCTTTGGCTTGATTTATTAGTTCGTGCATTAGCTTTTTTCCTATTCCTGTGTTCCGAGCGCTTGGATGAACGTATACCGCAACGATCGTAGCTCGATGTTTAATTTTTATTTTTGTTTCGACTATTAATGTGGCAACTCCAATCAGGTCCTTTTCAATAAAAGCACCAAAGGTAAAAGATTGTTTGCCATTCAATCTTTCTTCTGTTTTTTGTATGGGCATATCTTTTTCCTCTTCAAAGCTTGAACTAAAGGCTTCAGGGTGGTTTTGTAAAGCCTCTATTCTTAGCCGTTGATATTTTTCGGCATCTTTACTTGCTAGAATTCGTATTTCCACCTGAATCACTCTCCATTGCTTTCGACAATTTTACATTGGAAAACATGTATCTATTCACCCTGTAGCATCTTTTATTAAATTTTTTTTATTCTTTATAAAAAAAGCTGTTTTCGTCTAGCAACAATCTTTGCAAAAACAGTCAAATAACAGTTCATCCCTTTTCTATTTCTCGAAATTCCATCTTGATAAATCCTGGCTTAAGTGAATCATATCCTTACAAGGGATCCCATTTTCAATGATATCCTCTGGATAATGGCGAGTAAAAAAGTCTTGATTCACTCCAATAATTCTAAATCCGCATTTTTGATAAAGCGCCAATTGTCCAATACTAGAATTACCAGTGCCTACTTCAATCGTTTTATAGCCATTGCTCTTT
>JAPSKD010000192.1 GCA_031177865.1 Bacillus sp. (in: firmicutes)
AAGAAAAGGAAAAAGCAAGGAAAGAGCAGGAAAAGGAAATAGAAAATCAAAAGAAAAATAGTGAAAAGGGCAATAAGGAAAAAAACAAGGGAAAAAAAGATAAAGATAAAGATAAAGATAAAGATGAAGAAGATGAAGATGATGAAGATGAAGATGATGAAGATGTTGAAGATGAATAAAAGTTAATTAGTGGTTTAAAAGGCTGTGCTGGAGTAGTTCCTCTTATGCGGTGTAACATCATCTGAATTTATTAGTTGAAAGACCAAATCACATCCGATTTGGTCTTTAATATTACCTTTTGAAAGGTTAGGAATTAAATCTTTGCCCTGGATAAAATACCTCGTTGATTTCCCAAGACTCAACTATCCTGTGGGCAATGTTAGGTTCATATCCCATACCCATAAGGTAGGTAATAGCTGCAACCTCTCGTAATGCATGAGCATAAGAAGTGTATTTTGCTTCATGTAATCCATATTGCACAAAAGGCTCGACAGTTCTTAATACTGTGTGTTTATTTGGGTTTGGATTATATGGATGAGTTTGATTAAAGTGATAAGGATTGTATTGGTAAGGGTTATACAAATTACAGTCATCTCCCTAGATAAATAATTTGGAAAGTCATCAATAGTCTATGTAAGTTTTATCATGTGTGAAACAGATGGTGAAAAATTAATAATAATCACTATAAATAATTAAAATCAAACCCTCAGAGCTATAATTCTCTAAGCGTTTGATTTTGCTCATTCTATTTTTTGTTTCAAAAAACATTAAGCTGTAAAGTTGCCGTCATAGCTTAACATAATCGCTGATTTTACATCTTCTATGCTAGAAATATGATTAATAAAATCTAGGTCATGATCTTTGACTCTTATTTCATAGGTTACTTCAAAATCATTACCTGGCATTGCGGACTTTGATTTAAGAGAATGCTTTAAGGCATGTCCAGTAATAATATGTTCCAGTGATTTTTCAATCGAAGTGCTATTGTATCGAACAACTAATAAATAGGGGTTTTCAATCTTTATCTTGTTAATAAAGACAAGTAAGACTGCTCCAATCAAGATTGATCCAATAATAGCAAGAGGCACAAATCCAGCACCACACAAAATTCCAGCCACGATAGCCCAGAAGATATATACAATGTCCATAGGGTCCTTAATAGGCGTTCGGAAACGGACAATCGATAAAGCACCTACCATCCCGAGTGATAACAACGCATTAGATGATATTCCCATGATGATTAAGGCAGTCGCCATCGACATGATAATTAACGAAATATTAAAGGTATGAGAATAAATAACACCTGTGAAAGTTTTCTTATAGACATAATAAATCAACAAACCTAACGCAAAAGCGGCCAACAATCCAATCAATGAATCTACTAACGAAAAACTGCTCGTTTTTTCTAAAAAACTCGATTTGAAAATATCCTTGAAATTTAAACTTTCCATTTATACTTCCTCCAATTATGTGGTTTAACCAAACATTCTGCTATACTGATATTTTGAATATCCACCTTTTCGTCGATCGATGACTTGAAGTAGTTGTTTGATAATATCAGGTAAATACTCATCAAATTTCACTTCTAGAACCACGACATTCGGAGTGGTCTCAACCATGGCTAAATCTGGGTTTAAAAGATCATTATTTCGAACACTTGTTTTTATACAGCTATCAAAAGTGACCCGGACGTTACCATATTTATAAATAAACACTTCACGTTGATAGTCGACAACCGTCATCGGTTTTAATTGATACAATTTCATTTGGACATATAAATCCTTAATAAGAGATCTTGTGTCATGTTCCATCCACTCAATGTCACCAATACGAATTCGTTCATATTCCTCTGTGGTTAAACGGCATTTTTGTTTAAAGGTTAAATTATCACGTTTACTCTTTTTTTCAAGATTAAGATAATCCATGTTGTAATCATACAATCTGACTCTAAACTTATCTCTATCTAGTAACCCTTCTTTTTTCTGCGATAAAACCTTATTATCCAAGTTATCGAAGTAGACACTTCGAATTAAGTATTTTCCATTGATTTTCGCATGAGGGTCCGGTTTCATAAAATGCTTCAATTTATTTCGAAGCAGGTAGCAATCTAACGAGGTCATTTCATGCTTTAATTCTCTCCGGCCCTTTACACCATTTAAACTCATCGCCTTCAAGTTTCTCTCTCCAATCGGTTAAACCATTTCTTGCAACCTATTATGTTCGTTAAACCTTAAACAAACCTTAAATGAAAAATGATTGTTAAAAAAATTTATAGAGACAGAGTAAAAATACATATATTGATTTCAATTGGTAATAATTAGATAGTATTATTTCTAGCAATGGAGGGCTAAAAGTGGAAGAAAATAATCAAGAAAAGAAGGGTACTGGTGAAAGTTCTGATTCCTTGACCAATCGCCAGGGTCATCCAGTAACAGATAACCAAAATATTAGAACAGTTGGAAATCGTGGACCATCCACGCTTGAGAATTATGATTTTATTGAAAAAATTTCTCATTTTGACCGTGAAAGAGTACCTGAGCGGGTGGTCCATGCACGTGGAGCGGGGGCACACGGATATTTTGAAGCCTATGGAAAAGTAGGAGACGAGCCAATTGCAAAATACACAAGAGCGAAGCTGTTCCAAGAGGCAGGAAAGCGTACACCGCTGTTTGTTCGTTTTTCAACAGTGGCAGGTGCAATGGAATCACCGGAAACAGTGCGAGATCCGCGGGGATTTGCCGTTAAATTTTACACTGAGGATGGAAACTGGGATCTTGTTGGGAATAACTTAAAAATATTCTTTATTCGCGACGCAATGAAATTCCCTGACATGATTCATGCGTTTAAGCCCGACCCGGTTTCAAATCTAAGTAATCCTGAACGTATGTTTGATTTTCTTTCACGTACACCCGAAGCCACACATATGGTTACTTTCTTATTCTCCCCATGGGGAATTCCGGCGAATTATCGCCAAATGCAGGGATCAGGTGTTAATACATACAAATGGGTGAATAAGGATGGACAAGCTGTTCTCATTAAATACCACTGGGAACCGTTAAAACAGGGGATTAAGAATCTGACTCAGAAGGAAGCAGAACAAATTCAATCCAAAAATGTAAGCCATGCTACCCAAGATTTGTATGAGGCTATTGAGCGTGGGAACTATCCTGAGTGGGAGCTTTGCGTTCAGATTATGAGCGATGATTACCATCCTGAGTTGGATTTTGATCCATTAGATGATACAAAATTATGGCCAACAGACAAGTTTCCATTTTTAAAGGTAGGAAAAATGGTTTTAAATAAAAATCCCGAAAACTATTTTAATGAGGTAGAGCAGGCAGCGTTTGGTACGGGTGTTTTGGTGGATGGATTGGATTTTTCCGATGATAAAATGCTTCAAGGCAGAACGTTTTCCTATTCAGATACGCAGCGATATCGCGTAGGCACAAACTATTTACAGCTTCCTATTAATGCACCTAAAAAACGGGTTGCAACCAATCAGCGGGGCGGGCAAATGTCCTATTACGTAGATTTGGCACCAGGTCAAAGTCCGCACACAAATTATGAGCCTTCCGTTATCGGAGGTTTAAAGGAAGCAGAACAAGTAGGTAAAGTTCACGAACCACACTATAATGACAAATTGGTTCGTGAAAAAATTGAACGCACCAACGATTTTGGACAAGCTGGTGAAACGTATAGGAGTTTTGAGGACTGGGAAAGGAATGAACTCATCAGCAATCTTGTCGACGCACTTAAAGTATGCAGACCAGAAATCCAGGATAAAATGATTGAGTATTTTACGAATGCAGACGAGGAATATGGAAAACGTGTCAAAGATGGCGTAGCAAAAGCAATGGCAATGAGAAAGGATACCGTACATACTAGTACGGCTGAAGCAGATGAGGCGACCGATAAGGCAAAACAAATGGGACATGAAGCAGATCCTTATTAATAAAAGAGAGGCCGAACTCGAAGTGAGTTCGGCTATTTTTGATTTGTTAATTGTATTACTTTGGAAGTTTTATTTTAAAAGTCGTGCCTTTATTTTCATTCGCACTAACCTTTATACTTCCAGCGTGAGCGGTAACAATCCATTGAGCTATAGAGAGACCTAATCCAATTCCACCTGATTCTCTCGTCCGTGCTTTGTCTTCACGGTAAAAGCGATCAAAGATATACGGAATATTTTCTTCTTTGATCCCGATACCCGTATCACTTATCTCCAACACCACTTTGTGATCTTCCTCATAGGTTTTTACTCCGATACTGTCATGTTCGCCTGTGTATTTTAATGCATTATCGAGCAAAATGACGAGCAGTTGATGAAGACGGGTTTCATCTGCATACATCATAATGTCGGAATTTAGTTTTAGCCAGAAATGTTTATCCTGTGATTCAGCAATTTCGATATAAGGTGAACAAACGCTTTTGACAAAACTATCAATATGTATCGATTTTTTCTCCAGCTGTGTTTCAGAGGAATCGGCCCTTGCTAACGTCAACAAGTCAGTCGTAAGCTTCGATAGTCTTCTAGTTTCAGAAAGGCTGAGGGCTATATTTTCAAACTTGTTCGCTATTTTTTCATGAGGTGTGGTCAGCATTAACTCTAATTTGTTTTGAATAATGGTTAATGGTGTTCTTAACTCATGGGAGGCATTTTCCACAAACTCGGCTTGCTTGTTCCACGAATGAATAATGGGTTTCATCATTTTTTTTGACAAGAGATAGCTGGCAGAAATCGATAGTAAAATAAAGATAGATGAACAAAGGATGATCAGCTTTGTGAAATTATTTAGGATATTTTGCTCCGCGTCAATATTTATCATGAGCTGAGTATAAGCAACCTCATCGTCATCATTGGTATCTTCAAATAAAATATAGCGAAACGGGTACAAATTATTCACGTTCGTATTGGTTATGGTATCAAGGTTCGTTTTATCAGGTTTATAATCTTCTAAATAATCTTCATAGAATGAAGTTCCAATCTCATTTTGATTGATGATGTTTTCATTTTTGTCCCACTTTATGACGATAATTCGAGGATTTTTCGGCCGATCATTCTGCCGCGGTTCATTTTCACCGTTATCATTGGGGGGAGGGGTTTTAAAATCTTTTGGTAAATTATCGTTAATCCTTTCCTTAACCATTCTCAGTTCCTCATCTGTCTTCGTGAATAACGTGTTTTGAACCTGACTAAAAATAATGAAACCGAAAATCGTAAAAATGACCGAAAAAGAAAGGAGATTAAGAATCATGAATTTTAATTGTTGTTTTCTGAAGATCTTATTTTTAAACATTTCCTTCACCATTTTCGGTCAGCATGTAGCCTAATCCCCGAAAGGTTTTTATATATTGATCATAGTTGAATTTTTTTAAGTTTTTTCGTAATTTGCTTGCGTATACCTCGACAACCGTCGCACTGGTGTCAGATTCAAATCCCCAAATTCGGTCGAAGATTTGTTCTTTTGTGAGAATGGTATTTTTATTGTTAATTAAGTACTCAAGAAGTTCGAATTGCTTCCCATTCAGATTCACAAGTTCATCACCAATGGTGGCAGTATTATTTTTTACATTTAGCTTTAGATCCTTGAAGGTAATCACGTTTTCTTTAAATGTGCCAACGTTCCTTCTAACCATCACCTCTAATCGTAATAAAAGCTCTTGACGATGAAAGGGCTTGACCAGATAATCATCCGCTCCGACCTTAAAGCCCTGGATTTTATCATCAATACCATCTTTGGCCGTTAACATCATGACTGGGGTAGTGATGTTTTTCTTTCTTAGATTTTGTAAAACTTCATAGCCATTCATATACGGCAGCATAATATCTAAAATGATGACATCAAAGATATTCTGTTCTGCTAAAAACAAACCTTCCTCACCATCGTAGGCCTGCTCTGTTTCAAACAATTCTTCGACGGTTTCACGTATGGTTTCAGATAGGAGGTTGTCGTCTTCGATAATTAATAATTTCATTCGTTGTTCCTCTTTTCAAGTGGCTCATAAGATAGTTTGATTATAGGGCTATTTCGGATAATTGCAAAATGTTTTCATGTAGGGAATAGAAGGAATTTATCAAGATGTGGCGAAAATTGTATATTATAAAACTTTTTAGAAAGGGAGTTCTTTATGTATCGATTTAAAGCCATAGATCACATTCAACTAGCTGGTCCAAAAGGTTGTGAAGATACTGCGAGAAAGTTTTTTATCGATATTCTAGGATTTGAGGAAATGGAGAAACCAGAAGAATTGAAAAAGCGCGGTGGAGTTTGGTTTCGAAATGGCCGTACCCAAATACATTTTGGTGTAGAGGAACCATTTGCACCAGCAAAAAAAGCGCATCCTGCCTTTGAGGTAGAAAATATTGAAGCGTTAAAAAACCATTTAAGAGCGAACGGCGTAGACGTGATTGAAGATCATAACCTTCCGGGGGCCAATCGTTTTTATACAGCTGACCCCTTTGGCAATCGGATTGAAATACTTGAGTGGAACTAATCTTTGATGGAGGGGGGAGAGATGGTAATGAGTTTAAGAGAAAAGACCATTGAAGAATTAGAAGAGATAGAAGAAGAACTGATTGAGCAGGAAGAGGAGCATGGCTTTTCTAATTATTCTATGAAAATTGAAGTGTACAAGGAAATGTACCGAAAACTCTCCCAGCTTGTCCGGCAACACAATGAGGATGTTCAAAGTTCACTTGATTATGTAAAAAGAAAATTGATCTACTGTCTCATCCATTATGGAACGTATTTGAAGACCGAATATCAAAAAGATGATTATTTAGCTACTCGGTGTTTAGAAGAAGCGTTAAAGTATGATAAAACCAATCCATTGGCAGCTTATCGTCTTGGTTTCTTATCTTATAAGTTTAATGAATATACAAAGGCGATTCAATATTTCCAAAATGCATTAGATAATGACCATTACCATAAACAGCACCTCTATCAATTAAATGAACAGCAACAGTTAAATGCTCATTTGTACTTAACCAATTGCGCTTTGCATATTGCCAAGGAAACGTATGAAAAAATGAATGAATTACCATTAGAGAAGACGCTGGAAATACCGAAACAGGAGTTATCTCCATTGTTCAGCAGTTTAATAGAAAATGAACAATATTTGCTTCGGCATGCGTTTTATAAGGTAAATAAAGAGGGTAGAACGACATGTTCTAAAGCGGAGTGTGAGAAGTTAATTTCCAGGCCGCCGCGTGACACCCTGCTCGTTTATTTTAGTGATCGGACGATTGTTGCTGTTTTTAACGGAGAGGAAGCTTCGCTCACCCAGGATCAAGGAAATATGCTAAGTTATTTTCTATTAAATAGCTCAGAAGCTGTACCGGCCACAAGACATGATTTTTCGGTCGTGGATACGATTATTCCCAACACGTATACCACAAATGTCAGCAGACTACGCAGGAAATTGGTACAACAAGGAATTCCATCCATGATACAAACGAAACGGTATCATAATGAAACAGGCTACTACTATGATGGAACCTATCCATTTTATATCATGTATCGATCGGACGAAGAAATTGAATATCGTTAAAGAGGCGGTGACATCGGTTATCGCCTTTTTAGGTTTTAAGATTAGAAGATTGGAAAGGAATTGGCTCTAAGGTTAAGGTCAATGCAGCTGAGGAACATATAGGCAGTTTAAAGGGTCCCTTCACACTCAAAAATAAATTTTGAATATTCATTTGTGAATTGAATATTAGTTTAGTAGGTATTTTATCTTGAAAACCTTCAAAACGGAGGGGATCCTTTGAAAATTGAATACCAACATACTTTTGGTTTGCCAAGAAAGGTTGTCTGGGAGTACATTAAGGATGAAAAAGTTCTTGGAAATGCCATTCCAAACTGCAGAACCTTTGTTCAAAGCACAACTGGATTATATCAAGCTGAAATTGAGATTACCATAGGACCACTAAAAGATATTTTTACACTCGACGTTAAACTGGAAAAGGAAAAGGTACCGTTGTATTATCATCTGCTCCTGAAAGGAAAAGGGAATTTAGGGGAGGTCAGCGGTAAGGCAATTTTACTCTTCAATGACAATCAAGGAAGCACACAGCTCGATATTCAGGCTGAAGTGAATGTCACCGGAACCCTGTCTGGGGCAGCAGAGCGCGTCATAAGTGGTGGAGCAAACAAGGGAATAGAGAAATTTTTCCAGAGTGTAGAAAAAGAAATAAAGAAAAATCTTTATCTTATGAGAAAAGGCCGAAAATGAGAAAAAGCAACGATATGGATGTACTGCACCCTAAAAGTTAGATTGCACTCTAACTTTCTGGGTGCAGTACACATTGAGCGTTGCTTTTTCATTCTTATCTACTCATGCTCTGGATAATTAGCCAATTCTTTTATTCCTTCTATCCAATCCTTGAAATTCGCATATTTATTGGCATCGAAACCAAAGTGCTCTTTAATTAAAGTGATGGACTCTAGTTCAGTTTCATGAACTATCCCGTCTGAATAGACTAGGCGAAGGATTTCAGTTAGTACAATATGTTTGGAGCGTTCTTCTTTAAAAACCTTAAGAATATCTCCTATCGCTAAGCCTTTGATTTTATAATCCTCAAGATCCATTTCTTTTTGATACTTCGCGATAACTGGGTTTTCAAATACTGAGAATTTCCCATCAACGGTGGCCATTAAATAGGCTAACTCAAGAAACGCTTCTTTCTCCTCTTGTTGAAGCTTTGTCAAAAACATTATGTGTAGCTCCTTTTTCAATAAATGAATTATGTTACTAGACATCTTACCAAGTTTAAATACCATTTGTCTATTCTTTAAATGGTGAAAAAAGGAAAATTTCTGTTATATAGCGAATAAGAATATAATTTAGGCAAAAAAGGGGGTAGAATGTTCTGGAAATACTTCTTCCTTGTTTGTAACATTGCTTGGAGTATTGTTATTTGTTAATTTTGTTTTTTTTAGTAAAAACACAAAAGAAGAAAAAAGTACTCATAATCAAACGATCTTGGGTTCGATTCTAACCTTCTTTGTTATTTTATCTTCTATGTATTTCATACTAAGTTTGCATTAAACTTAGTGTTGGTAAAAAGTTCTTATAAAATGAAAAAAATAATGAGGGGCTGTATTAGTTTTGGTGAAAACGGTTTAATATCATTCTTTCTGATTAGTTTTTTGCTACTTTCAATTGGCTATAGGTATCAGATTGAATGGTTAATGTTTCAATTTTATGAAGAAACTGCAACAGGTTTCTCGACTGGTGGTTCTGTAATTCCTTTTATCATCGCAATCGTGGTCACTTTTTTTATTGGAAATTCTTATCAAAAGAGAAAAAATGGTTAATAGACTTAGAAGGGGATAAATGCTTATGCTTAAGACAAAAAGATGCATACTAATTGAACTAAAAACAAGTGATTTAGATGATATAAAAAAACTTTATCTTAATGAACAGGTACGTAGATATCTCGGCGGTACTTGGAAGGAAGTGGATATTGAAGCTAGTTTTTCAAGAATGCTGCAATCTTCTAGTAATTCAATCTATTTGACAGTTAAAGTAAAACAAAGTCA
>JAPSKD010000193.1 GCA_031177865.1 Bacillus sp. (in: firmicutes)
ATCCTGCTCTCTGCTGTGATACCAAACATTCCATTCATCAAATGAAAGATTAATATTCTTTTTCCCGCGCTTCTTGGCTTTAATATAGTCTGCAATCGAAATAACAGATTTGATAAAGTCATCCATTTCAAGTGATAAAGCTAAGTAATTGGAGATTTCATTATCTCTGTTTCCATAATATTGATGTAAAGAGATAAATTCAACATGATCATATGTATGCTCTAAAACAGTGGCTTCCCAATCTGCGAATGTCGGCATATTACGGTGTGAGCTGCCGCATGCTACTAACTCGATTGTCGGGTCCACCCATTTCATCACCTTTGCTGCTTCTTGGGCGATACGTCCATATTCCGCAGCAGTTTTGTGTCCAATCTGCCATGGACCATCCATTTCGTTTCCGAGACACCATGTTTTAATCTTATATGGATCCTTTACCCCATGAGAAATACGTAAATCACTATAATGAGAGCCGCCAGGATGGTTACAGTACTCTACTAGATTTCGAGCTGCATCAATGCCACGAGTCCCTAAGTTTACAGCCATATTTACTTCTGCGTTTACAAGCTGTGCCCATTTCATGAACTCGTTTGTACCGATTTCATTGGTCTCAGTCGTACGCCAAGCAAGTTCTAAACGACGTGGGCGCTGTTCTATAGGTCCAACACCATCTTCCCAGTTATATCCAGAAACAAAGTTACCGCCAGGGTAACGAACAAGCGGTACTTGAAGTTCCTTTACCATTTCAATTACATCTTGGCGAAAACCATTTTCATCTGCTTGCGGATGTCCAGGTTCGTAGACTCCTCCATATACACAACGTCCTAAATGTTCAACAAACGATCCATAGATTCGGTTATCAATCTCAGAAACTTTAAAATCTTTCTCTAAAATCATTTTTGCTTTTTTACTCATTTGTTTCTCCTTTCAGTATGTAAACTTGTATTATAGTTATTAAATCGAGAGAAAAGGGTCAGATCCTCTTTGATAAGGCTGTGTTAATGTACATTGTTGATTTTGCCAACCATGTTGATGGAGCGAAAGGCGCGAGACTCCAGCGGGATTAACGGTGGAGGGACACCCTACAGGAGCTTAAGCGCCAAGGAGGCTCCATGAACCGCCCGCGGAAAGCTAAGCGCCTGTAGCGGAAATCAACATTCACCTTTAACACAGCCTTTGATAAAAATCGTTCAGACCCTTTATTCCCTTATTTATTTAAGCTTATTGCATGGTCGATTCTATTGCTTCTTGTGCTTTCTTTAATGCTTTCTCAGGAGATTCTGATTTTTGTCTTAAAACATTGTTTAAGGTATTAGTATTCAACTCAGTCAAGGCGTCAGGAAGATGTTCAGTAACATGAATACCAGGAATTTCATCTTTAATGCTTAACAATGTATCAAAAATATCAGTACCAAAGAATTGATAGAACTTGTTATCTTCACGTACAGCTGGGTCTTCCCATACATCATGGCGTGGAGGGTCAAAGCCTAAAACTGTCCATAATTTAATATTAGCTTCCTTAGAAAGCTTCGCAAATGCTAAGAATTCTTTTGCAAGTTCAGCATGCTTTGTTTGGTTTGTAACGACAGTACCAGTACCGCCGATACCAACTGAGCGGCCGCCGCCTTCTTCCCAAGCAGGTAATGGACGAATGACCATTTTACCTTTTAGATCTGGCATGTAATCAGTGAAACGGCCCATGTACCAAAGAGGCATAGAGATAGAAGCAGCCTTTCCTTCATTCATATAGGCATAATATTCTTCAGCATGTGGCTCTCCACCCGGAGTAAGTTCAGCAATTTTGTGCTTATAAAGCATATCATTTAATAATGTAAGTGTTTTTACATTCTTTTCACTGTCAACAGTCAGGTTTCCTGCATCATCAAATAAATCTGAGCCTTGTTGGCTGATCATTTGCTGGAATTGAGTTGCGTCTCCAGTATGTACATTTGTCATAACCGCATCTGTGTTTGCAACTACTTTTTTACCTGCTTCGATATAGTCATCCCAAGTCTTAATAGAATCAATATCAACACCTGCAGCATCCATAATTTCTTTATTGTAATACATCATAGTTGCTCCAACATGTGTTGGCATACCATAGTAATTACCGTCTTTTGCATATAGGTCAAGACGTGATTGAACGAAATTCTCCTTCTCAGGATCAACATATTCATTCATAGGTAATAATTGTGGTTCACCTTGTAAGAAGTTAGGAAAACGACCAACTTCGATATCGGAAATATCAGGAGCGCCTTTACCAGATTGTAAGGCAAGTAATAAGTTATTGTGCATTTGGTCGTAAGGGAATGTTTCAGCAACCAGCTTGATTTTCTTATCTGGGTGAAGTTCATTCCATCGAGGAACGGCATCTTTAAAGAAATCCATGTGTAATTCAACAAATGTCCAATATTTTAATTCAGTAGCATCTTTTTCGTCTGCACCAATTACTTCTTTTTCGGTTGCTTCTCCGCCGGCTGATTCACTACCACCGCCAGAGCACGCCATTAACATGGCCGTCATTACACTTAAAAGTAAAGCTAACAAACTTCTCTTTTTCATTTTTGTTCCTCCTAAATATTAGTTTAATAAATGGAGCAAAAAATCCTTTTTTATTTCAGAGAAAACTTTCACCTCCCTTAAGTCGGCAAACTAGCATCCCACGATAACGCTTACAGTTTTGAAATATTATAAATAACTACTAAAACCATTAAGCAAGGGTGGGTTGATCTTCAATCTCTGATGTATTGGACAGTTTATTTTGTTGTCCGTCCAACTGTCTAAAAATTTGCAACGAAAACCACATACAGCCCATTCCGATTACACTAACCGTGAAAAAGGGAATCACACCTGGATAACTAAGTGAAAAATATATACCAGCAAAGATCACGGTACCAGAAAGAATCGTATAATGTATTTTAGATAGACCTATAATAATTCCGTTTTTGAAATGCTGCAGACAAGTAGCTTTATAGTGTGTTAGTAATGGAAAAGACCATATTACGAGAATGATATAGAAAAAAACGATAAAGTAAAAAGCAAATGGTACAACAAAAACAATTTCATCCCCAAGACTCGACAGCACTTGATAATTTAAAAAAAGAATAATTCCAACTACCGATAGAATCCATCCCATAATATTAGATGCTAAAAATTCCTGACGATAAATTTGCTTGAAGGTATTCCAAATTTTCAGGTCTTCTTCACCCATTTGCCACTTTCTAGCTACTCCCAGTACTGCAGTTGTAGCTGGAAAAATTCCAGCTGCAACCAATCCAAATACAGAAAACACAATCCATAATACGTTCAACATGACAAGGCGAACAATCCAATGAAGTAAATAATCTAGCTTTGTTACGATTTGTTTTCCATTCATGTTACCAACACCTCTTTAACTGATTATCATCCTTTAATTCCACCAACTGTAAGTCCTGCAACAAAGTAACGTTGGAAGAAGATAAATAGGATGATAATTGGAATTATTGTCATAACTGAACCAGCGATTAAGATATCGTAGTTATTACCATATGGTGTTAATAACGTAGCCAATCCAATCGGTAACGTAAACATATCATTCGATCTTAATACGATTAACGGCCACAGGAAGTTATTCCAAGCACCTAACCCTTGAAGGATAGCCATTGCAGCCATAGATGGTGTCATCAGCGGAAGCATTATTTTGAAGAAAATACCATATTCCGTTGCACCATCAATTCTAGCAGAATCCATCAATTCCTTCGGAAGACCAATTGCATACTGCCTAAAGAAGAAAACCGCTATTGGAGCAACAACTGCTGGAAGTATAACCGCAGTATATGTATTGATTAAGTTCATACTGATCATTAATTGAAATAGCGGAAGCATTAGAATTTCAAATGGTACCATCAAAATAAATAGTACAAATCCAAAGATAAGATTTCTTCCTTTAAAATCATAAAGTGCCAGTGCATATCCCACCATTGAAGAGAAGAATAACGATAAGATAATTGTAATAGCAGAAATGCTTAAACTATTTTTAAACCAACTCCAATAGTTACCACCTTGAGTAAAGATATATAAGTAGTTATCAAAACTCATTTTGCTAGGATCAAAAACCAAGCTAATTCCGTTTCGCATGATATCAGATGAAGGTCTGAAGGAAGAAATTAATAGATTAAGAATTGGGAAAAGCGCAATAAATGAAATGATAACAAAAGCAATGTTCGTTATCCAAACTAATGTGTTAGATTTTTTCTTTTTCATTTATTGTCCCTCCTTTTTAAATGCACCGGTAAGAATTAACTGGATAAAGCTGACAACAAAAATGATCAGCATCAAGATAACTCCAATTGCAGCACCGAATCCCATGTCATTTTGTTGAATACCTTGTTGATATAGATAACCAACAACAGTTAAACCAATGTTGCCTGGTGAACCAGCTTCCCAGAATACAAAACTTTCTTCAAACATCCTAAATCCGTGGATTACGGAAATAGTGGTCACAAAGATGGTAACTGGTTTTAAAAATGGCAGAGTAATATGATAGAATTTCTTTAATGTGGTTGCTCCGTCCATTTCTGCCGCTTCATATAATTCTTTTGGTACATTTTGAAGTCCAGCTAAGAAATAAAGGATATTGACACCCATCCATTTCCAAGAGCAAAGTAACACCATTAAAAACATCCCTGACCATGCTTGATAGCGCCAATCAACGGATTCAATTCCAAGCCAATTAAGTATTTGGTTTGCTGCAGCTGTATCTGTTTCTCCAAACATTAATCTAAAAACCATACCAGCTACAATCGTTGATGCCAATGAAGGTAAAAATAACGATGCCCGGAAAAACGTCTTAAATTTTACAAGCTTAGAATCTAGTAGAACAGCTAATACAATGGGGGTAATCGTTAAGATTACTACTGTCAAAATTACATATATAGTTGTATTTGAGAGCGCTTTATAAAAAGTTGGATTAAATACTCTCGAATAGTTACCCATGCCTATAAACGTAATTTGACCTGGTAAGACCTTCTGAAAACTCATAATAATTGCTTTAATCGAGGGGTACAACGAAAAGATTAGAAAAGACAGAATAAAAGGAGAGACAAAGATGTAGGGTACTACTTTTTGCGAATTTAGAAAACTTAAAACTTTATTTGGTTCTCTCACCGGTGCTGCAAGATCTTGGGCAGTATTCCTTGACGCAGGTAACATTAGAAACCCTCCCTTAAATTTTTGTTTATTTTAGAAAATTCTAAAACGTTTTATACATATTCATAGTAATTTCCCCTCCAACATTTGTCAACAAAAAATGTATGCGCTTACTTTTTTACTTTTCAGAAAAGTTAGATATCTCCTACATTAAAATAGTAAAAAATGGTTTGGGAAAATTTCATTTATCATTTCATTACTTGTCCCAAAGGTAAAGTTAATACATAAATGTTTGTTACCTAAAAAGTCTATCCTTTAAACAGAACAATTCTAAAATAATGAATGGCTTTGTTAATCTGGATTAAAAGTAAATTGTTTCCTATAAAACATCTTTCCATTTATTTGTTTTTGTTTTATTCTTATTTAAAATAAACTTCTTTTGAAAGGAGGAATATTGTTGATACATATAAAAGAATTGCGGTCCGGACTTAATATTTTTAAAGCGTTAAGTTCTGAAATTAGGATTGAAATCTTAACACTTCTTACAAAACACGATAGTCTCAACCTAAACGATTTAGCTAAGAAATTAAATCTATCCAACGGTGCTATTACAATGCATATAAAAAAGCTGGAAGAAAGCGGTCTCATTGATATTACCACTGCTGTTGGGAAACATGGAATCCAGAAGATTTGTTATATAAATGAGGATATATTGAAAGTTGAATTGAAAAATAAAGAGGTACAAAACCTTAATGAATATCAAATTAAAGTAGGGCATTATTGTGATTTTCATGCAGAACCCACATGTGGTTTAGCGACTAAGGACAGTATAATTGGAGAATTTGACGATCCTCGTTATTTTGCTGATCCTCAGCACATTAATGCAGATATTGTTTGGTTAAACAATGGATTTTTGGAATATCGAATCCCTAATTACTTAAAGACAAATCAGAATTTCAATGAAATTCAGTTTATTTTTGAACTTGGCTCTGAGGCTCCAAGCTATAATAACGACTGGCCATCTGATATTTATTTTTATTTAAATAATATTGAATTAGGCTTTTGGACCTCCCCAGGGGATTTTGGCGATAAAAAAGGAAGTATTAATCCAGAATGGTGGCCTCCTCACTTGAACCAGTACGGTGTGCCAAAGTTATTGCGAATCAACAAAAACGGTACATTTATCGATGGCTGCCGTATTTCTGATATAACAATTTCTGATATTAACTTAAATCAAAAATCTGATATTAAATTTAAATTTGCCGTCGGAGAAAAGGGCCGGAATGGCGGCTTAACTCTATACGGTAAAAATTTCGGAAACTGCAATCATGATATTATTGTAAGAATATTATTTGATTTAAAAACAGAGGATTAAGTCCCAAATAAAAGCCGATTCTCATTCCAGATTTTTGGTAGGAAGAGTCGGTTTTTCTTTATAGTACATATACAAATATAAACACAAAAAAGAGCATACAGCTTTTTTGCCGTATGCTCTTCAACAACTCAACTATAAATTTTATACTGCATAATGCATTAACTCTCCCGAATCCATACTGACATTTCACCCTGCAGCGATTACCCCAGTAATATTTGAAACTTATCTCCAGGCTCCCACTTTCTATTTATCTTGCAATAACCATTTACTACTTCATAATTTATAATAGATTCGTTACCAATATGCTATATTCTTTATACCATCCTGGAATTCTACAAGTAATCTCAGATTCCATACTTTCCTCTGGAACAACATCTATCAATATCTCTCCATTAATTGGATAGTTAGTTTACAAGAAGTGTTTGATATTATTCCCTTGCAGTTCAAATTCTGCTTCGCTCCCAAATAAACAAGTTTATTTGAACCTGCTGTTCACTCTGTGAATAAATATATGGCCCTAATAAAGTAAGAAGTCGAGCAATGTTTGGCGGACGGCAGCGCAGCCAAACCTGGTACAACAAAGTCTTACAATTCATCAACCAGCTTTTGTCGCATATATCTTAATTATAATTACAGGCTAACTACGACTTAAATAATGGTCACATTATGGTCACGAAATGAGATTAATAAATACTAGATAAGCATATGAACAAAAAATAAAAAATCCGAAAACCCTTATTTCAAGCTGTTTCCGGAAGTCACGGGATAATGGAGGATAAAAGTACCCTATCATGGTATGCAAGAGGTCGTCAGTTCGATCGCGATAGTCTACGTCCCCAAAAACCTTTACGCTGCAGAGGTTATTTTCTTTTTAGCCTTATTTATTTCCACGCTTGGAGTTAACCGCGAATAGTATTTACTGTCTATATAGTAATAAATACTTTTTCCAAAAAAACGAAATTTTTCCTATTGCTAAATTTAATATTCTGCTCCTATAATAATAAACGTAACAAAAGATTAAATTTTTAGAAAAATCTGTTATTAAAGGAAGGGAGATAGCAAGCACAACAACCATGTACTTCTTTTTATCCTCATAAGTTATTTGTACATTTTTTACAATGAGAGGGGGCGCTTCCATTGGAGGCACGAAAAATAACGGCAAATTCTAAAAGCGATTACAGCGCTATAGTTCAATCATCTTCTTTCCAAAAATTACTCTCCGAAAAGAAAAAATTCATCATTCCTATCACGATCTTCTTCTTTTGTTTCTATTTTGCATTACCCATTTTAACTTCATTTTCGACGGTATTGAATAACAAATTCATAGGCAGTATTTCCTGGGCATGGGTATTTGCTTTTCTTCAATTCATTATGACATGGGGATTATGTATGCTTTACTCCAAAAAGGCAGCCAAATTTGACGATTTAGCTGAAAAGGTTGTCAGAGAAGGAGGGACAAACAAATGAATACTGCTGCTTTTACCATGTTTCTTGGTATCGTTTTCGTAACGTTGGTTATTACATATTACGCTTCGAAACGTACAAAAAACGCAAGTGAGTTTTACACTGCAGGAGGAGGACTTACTGGTTGGCAAAATGGATTGGCTATCGCAGGTGATTATATGTCTGCTGCCTCATTTCTTGGTATTGCTGGTGCCGTCGCATTAACAGGATTTGATGGATTCTTTTACAGTATTGGTTTCCTAGTAGCATATCTAGTTGTTTTATATTTGGTAGCGGAACCCCTGCGTAATCTAGGAAAATATACATTTGCTGATATGATCGCAGCGCGCTTTAATGCAAAAAAGGTTCGTGGTTTTGCCGCCATGAACACCATAACTATATCTATCTTTTATATGATTGCTCAGCTTGTCGGAGCTGGTGCACTTATTAAGCTATTATTAGGATTGGAATATACTACATCTGTTTTAATTGTTGGGGTATTAATGACGGTTTACGTTATTTTTGGCGGTATGCATGCAACAAGCTGGGTTCAAATTATTAAGGCTGTCCTACTAATGGGTGGTACCTTCTTAATTTCAATTGTTGTTTTTGCTAAATTTAACTTTAGTATTACGGATATGTTCGATCAAATGAAAACAGCGACACCCTTAAAGGAAGCATTCTTAAATCCAGGGGTAAAATACAAGGATGGTATAGACACCCTTTCATTAAATTTGGGACTAGTTTTAGGTACTGCTGGGCTTCCTCATATTCTTGTTCGTTTCTTTACGGTTAAAGATGCAAAAACTGCACGAAGTTCAGTCGTTTATGCAACGTGGATCATTGGGCTATTTTATGTAATGACAATATTCCTTGGCTTTGGTGCAGCGGCTTTTGTTGGGACGACTGATATAGTTGCTGCGAATGCAGCTGGAAACATGGCCGCTCCACTTTTGGCACAAGCACTTGGTGGAAATATGCTGTTCGCGTTTATTTCCGCAGTAGCATTTGCTACAATTCTTGCAGTCGTAGCAGGGCTTGTTCTCACAGCAGCATCCGCTTTTGCACATGATTTCTACAACGAAATTCTTAAAAAAGGAAAAGCCACAGAAAAGCAACAGGTTAGTATGGCACGTTGGGCAGCAATTGGTGTTTCTGTGCTCTCAATTGTTTTAGCTTTAGGGGCTCAAACCCTTAACGTAGCCTTCCTTGTTTCACTAGCATTTGCTGTAGCCGCTAGTGCAAATTTACCGGTTATTATTTATACCATTTACTGGAAACACTTTAATACTACTGGAGCAATTTGGGCCATGGTAGTTGGACTTATCTCAGCTATTGGACTTGTCATTATCAGCCCTAATGTTTTCAGTCCTGAAGTAGGAAAGGCCATTTTTGTTGGGAACCCACTTTTCCCATATACGACACCAGGAATTGTATCTATACCATTAGGATTTATTGCAGGATACCTAGGAACGAAACTCTCCAGACAGAAAGCTGACTTAAAGAAATATGATGAAGTTTTAGTTAAATCCAACCTAGGGATTGGACAATAATGACGGAACAAGGGACTGAAAGTAGA
>JAPSKD010000194.1 GCA_031177865.1 Bacillus sp. (in: firmicutes)
GGTAATCTGTTTGGTAAATACCATCTTAATCCTATTCAAAAATACTACTCGGTGAAGCATTCTCAAGATGAGGTAAGGATGAGGAAAACATGTTGTTTTACCTATCAGCTTGGGACCAAAAGATGTACAACATGCCCATGTACTCATATAGCAAAGGATGGAGAGTGCTACGATGGAGAAAGTTTTTGCGGAACAGTTCGAAGCATTACTTGAAAAATATAGTGACCTGCTCGTTGGCGAATCAAGCGAGGAGACAACCGAAAAGGTAAAGACATGGGCTCTGTATACTCATATTGCGAAGTCAATGCCAGCCCTAGCGAAGCACTGGAATGAACTCTATCCGGAAGCAAAGGAAGAAATGAAAACAATCATTAATGAAATTAAACTGCTAAATGAACAGCATAGACAAACTAAGTAGCATGCAACAAATTGAATATTTATGAACTATTTGGTCGCCTCAACGGATGAGGTGGCCTTTTTCTATTATATTTAAAGAAAGCGCTTTCTATTAAATATGCATAAAATATTCAAAAAATTGATAAAAAGGAGTTGTCAAAATTAAAAATTCACCATATAATAAATTCAATGTTAGGTTAAGTGACATGAAAATGGGAGGAGAAATAACATGACCGAGGCTATTCTTTCAGATGTAAAAGATCAATTTGCAATTATCGAGGAAATTAAAGAAGTAATAAATAAAAAGAATGTTGAACTTCTTCACTTACAGTTTGTAGATATAGAAGGAATCTTGAAACATGTAACCGTCACAAGTGAGCAATTGGAAGATGTAGTAGAAGGTAAAATTATGTTTGACGGCTCCTCTATTAAAGGATTTTCACCGATAAATAAATCAGATTTATACTTACAACCAGATTTAACAACCTTCTCTGTTTTACCATGGACAGTAGAAGATGGATATTCTGAAGCGCGTTTTCTATGTTCTGTAAAAAATCCTGATGGATCATGGTATGCAGGTGACACAAGAAATGTATTAAAGAAAACAGTTGAACGTGCTGCAGATAAAGGATACACAATTTCTGTAGGTCCTGAGCTGGAATTTTTCCTGTTTAAAACCGACGAAAACGGTTATCCAACACAGGAACTTAGTGATAAAGCCGGTTATTTTGAACCGTCACCTAAAGATCTTGGAGAACGAGTGCGGTTAGAAATTTACCGTGCGTTAAAGGCGATGGGTTTCACTATCGAAGCCTCTCACCATGAAGTTGCTGAAGGACAGCACGAAATTAACTTTAAGTATGCTGACGCTTTAGGCGCAGCAGATCTTTCCACTACATATAAGTGGGTTGTAAAAACCATTGCAAAGAAATATGGCCTTCATGCAACGTTTATGCCTAAACCGGTATTTGGGATAAACGGTTCTGGGATGCATGTCAACATGTCTTTCTTTAAAGGAAATGAAAATGCCTTCTTTGATCCGGCTGATGATTTGCAACTTTCGAATGAAGCGTATCAATTTATTGCAGGATTACTTGAAAATGTAAAAAGTTTTACAGCAGTAACCAATCCGCTTGTGAATTCTTATAAGCGTTTAGTACCTGGATATGAGGCGCCTTGTTATATCGCATGGAGCGCATCAAACCGTTCCGCGTTGATTCGAATCCCAGCTAAAAAAGGGATGGCCACTCGCGTGGAATTGCGTTGTCCTGATCCGTCAGCAAATCCATACTTAACCTTTGCCGTAATTGCATCCGCGGGGTTAGATGGAATTGAAAAAGGATTAGAAGTGCCGTTTCCAATTAATGAAGATATTTTCCATATGACCGAAGAGCGCCGCAGTGAACTGGGTATTGAAAGCCTTCCTGGCAGTTTGGCTGCAGCCGTAAAGGAACTAGAAGATGGAGAGATTGGGCGTAAAACATTGGGGAACCATGTTTATGATGAGTTTGTTTCTGCGAAGAAAGCAGAATGGGATAGTTATCGTACAGCTGTTCATGCTTGGGAAATCGAAAACTATCAAGCAAAGTTCTAATATTAAGAAGTCAAGCAGGCTGAATATATACAGCCTGCTTTTTTAATTTCCTCAGCAAGTCATCTCTAGGGGGTTTTTATCTTTTAAACTGGTTATTTTGACTGTTCACTTTGTCTTTTTGTGACTGTTCCCCGCCAGGACCGGCGTTTCCTTGAACGCTAGCGGCGCTTACGCCTCTTTTAGATGGGTTTTTCTTCATTTTACCCATGCATCATCACCTCGTTAATAGGATGCCCAAATCCATTTTTTTATGTAAAGTTGACAGGAAAATTCATTTGATAAAAAATTTATTATTTTCCGCTTTTACTTATTGCGCAAATTTTTGAAATATTCTATAGTAATAGATAGTAGAACTCATTCGTTTGTGAAATTTTTTTTGACAAAAAAATGAATGAGTATTCATTCAAAGTGTGTAAAGGGGGAGACAATGTTGAACCAACTTATTAAAAAAGCAGCTGTTCTAGGATCAGGAGTCATGGGATCGGGGATTGCTGCCCATCTAGCAAACATCGGGATACCAACATTATTATTGGATATTGTGCCTCGGGAGTTAACCGACGACGAAAAAGCAAAAGGACTGACGTTAGAAGATAAGCAGGTCCGTAATCGTATTAGCACCCAATCCATCCAAAAGCTATTGAAGCAAAAACCAGCTCCTTTAGCGGTCAAAAAGAACTTGGCACTAATTGAAGCAGGAAATTTAGAAGATGACCTAGTTAAATTAAAAGATGTGGACTGGGTAATAGAGGTTGTCGTTGAGAATCTCAATGTTAAGAAACGAGTATTTGAAAATGTGGACCAATACAGAAAACCTGGAAGCATTATCAGCTCCAATACATCTGGTATATCTGTTGAAGCGATGGCAGAATGTAGGTCAGAGGATTTTAAGAAGCATTTCCTTGGTACCCACTTCTTTAACCCGCCAAGATATTTAAAATTACTTGAAGTGATTCCTACACAATATACTAGCCAAGAAGTAATTTCATTCATGAAAACGTTTGGTGAGGATGTTTTAGGAAAAGGGGTTGTTCTTGCAAAGGATACACCGAACTTTATTGCCAACCGGATTGGAACCTATGGTCTCCTAATCACTGTCCAAGAAATGCTAAAGGGTGGTTATAGTGTTGGGGAAGTTGATTCTGTTACTGGTCCATTGGTCGGCCGACCTTCAAGCGCTACTTTCCGTACGTTAGATGTAGTTGGGTTGGATACATTCGCCCATGTAGCAGGTAATGTTCATGAAAAAGTAATCGGAAAAGAAAAGGAAGTATTCGAAGTCCCAGCATTTATGAAAACAATGCTTGAAAAAGGCTGGTTGGGAAGTAAATCTAATCAAGGCTTCTTCTTGAAAAAAGGGAAAGAAATCCTTGAACTTAACCCTGGCACTTTAGAATATATTCCTCGTAAGAAGCTCTCAACTGCTGCAACTGAAATGAGCAAGCAGGAAAAAGGCACTGCAAATAAATTGAAAGCGCTTGTATATGCGAATGATCGAGCAGGTGAGTTACTGTGGAACATCTTTAGTCCCGTCCTAGTATACTCTGCACAGCTTTTAGGTGAAATTGCTGACACGGTAGTCGACATTGACCGGGCCATGAAATGGGGATTTGGCTGGGAAATGGGTCCTTTTGAAACGTGGGACGCGATCGGGTTAGAAAAGTCGGTCGAGAAGATGAAGGAAAGTGGTCTGGACATTCCTGCTTGGGTAACAGATTTGCTTGCGAAGGGGCATACATCTTTTTATATAGAGGAAAATGGCGAAAGATTCTTTTATAGAAATGGTGAATACCGCTTAGTAGAAAATAATCCAAAAGCAATTGACTTGAAAAAACTAAAAAAACAAAAAGGTGTTATTAAAAAGAATAGTGGTGCCAGCTTAATTGATTTAGGTGACGGAGTGGCACTCTTAGAATTCCATTCTCCGAATAATGCCATTGGCCTTGATATTATTCAGATGATTAACTTTGCAATCGACGAAGTAGAGAAGAATTACAAAGGACTTGTAATTGGTAATCAGGGTAAAAACTTCTGTGTCGGCGCAAACCTCGCGATGATGTTAATGGAAGCACAGGATGATAATATCTATGAACTTGATATGGTAGTACGTCAGTTCCAAAACGCAATGATGAAAGTAAAATACAGCGCTAAGCCAGTGGTTGCAGCACCATTTGCCATGACACTGGGCGGTGGAGCGGAGGTTTGTTTACCTGCAGCGCAAATTCAAGCATCTGCTGAAACCTATATGGGTCTTGTTGAAGTCGGAGTGGGATTACTGCCTGGCGGCGGTGGTAATAAGGAGTTATATATTAAGCATTTAGAAGGACTGCCAAATGGCGTACAAATTGATTTTCAAGCTATTGCGAATAAAGTGTTTGAAACGATTGCGACTGCAAAGGTATCTACTTCAGGTGCAGAAGCACGCGAGAACAATTTCTTAGGTCTAGCCGACGGAATAAGTGTAAACGGCGATCACTTGTTGTACGACGCTAAGCAGGCTGTTTTAGCATTACATGAGCAGGGATATGTACAAAAATCCCGCAGAAAAGTGCCGGTAGTCGGAGAAACAGGTTATGCAACCCTATTACTAGGGGCACACTCTATGTTTTTATCAGGTTATATTTCTGAACATGATTTGAAGATTGCTAAAAAAGTTGCCTATGTGATTGCTGGCGGAAAAGTACCATATGGAACCGAGGTAGATGAGCAATATTTATTGGATTTAGAAAGAGAAGCATTCCTAAGCTTAATTAGAGAAGGTAAAACACAACAGCGTATGCAGCACATGCTGGTAAAAGGAAAGCCTTTAAGAAATTAAAAAGAAAAGCGGAAGCTCCTAGGCGCTCCAAGCTAGACAAATAGATTGATACTATACGAGGAAAGAGAGGGAACGAAATGAGAGAAGCGGTAATCGTGGCCGGAGCTCGGACCCCGGTAGGTAAAGCAAAGAAAGGAACGCTTGCCCATGTTCGCCCTGATGATTTGGGAGCATTGGTTGTAAAAGAAACATTAAAGCGTGCTGGTAACTATGAAGGAAATATTGATGATTTAATCATGGGCTGTGCAATGCCAGAAGCAGAGCAGGGTAACAACATGGCTCGTAATATTGGTGCTTTAGCAGGCCTGCCACACACTGTACCAGCCATTACTATTAATCGTTTTTGTTCATCGGGACTCCAGGCTATTGCCTATGCAGCACAGGGGATTATGCTAGGACATACCGATACTGCAATTGCTGGTGGAGCGGAGTCTATGAGTCTAATTCCTATGATGGGTCACGTAGTTCGTCCAAATGTAAAATTAGCGGAAACAGCTCCAGAATATTATATGGGAATGGGTCATACCGCGGAAGAAGTAGCAAAGAAATATGGTATTTCTCGTGAAGACCAGGACGCATTTGCGGTTCGCAGTCATCAGAAAGCGGCAAGAGCCATACAAGAAGGAAAATTTGTTGATGAAATCGTTCCTGTTAATGTTACCTCCCGTTCAGTGGGAAAAGACAACAAGCTTATCGAGAGAACAATTCAGTTTTCTCAAGACGAAGGAGTTCGCCCGGATACAAACGTACAATCACTTTCAAAACTTCGCCCTGCCTTTTCGGTGACTGGTTCTGTTACGGCAGGGAATGCTTCGCAAACAAGTGATGGGGCTGCAGCCTTAATGATTATGGACCGTGAAAAAGCCGAATCACTTGGGCTAAAGCCATTAGCTAAATTCAGATCATTTGCCGTCGGAGGCGTACCACCGGAAATAATGGGAGTTGGTCCTGTAGTTGCAGTACCAAAGGCAGTGAGATTAGCTGGATTAGAGATGTCTGATATTAACCTGTTTGAATTGAACGAAGCATTTGCATCACAGTCCCTTCAAGTCATTCGTGAGCTTGGATTGGATGAAGAAAAAGTAAACGTAAATGGAGGCGCCATCGCGCTAGGTCATCCACTAGGATGTACAGGTGCAAAACTCACCTTAACCCTTATTCATGAATTAAAACGTCGTCAGCAGCAATTTGGCGTAGTAACCATGTGTATCGGCGGCGGAATGGGCGCTGCTGGAGTATTTGAGCTTTTATAAAAAGTCATAGTTGACTTTTAGGACTATGTTGATTGGAGCGGAAGGCGTGAGACTCCTGCAAGCGAAGCGCCTAAGAGCGCAAATCACATCTACAAAAAGATTAGGGGGAAACGATAATGGCACAACAAACTGAAAAAATTATTAAAGGCGGAAGCTTTTTAATCGATGATATTTCCTATGACCGAATTTTAACACCTGAGGATTTCAACGAAGAGCAACTAATGATTGCTAAAACAGCAGAAGACTTCATTGAAAAAGAAGTCCTTCCACAGTTAGAACATCTGGAAAACCACGAATTTGATCGTACCGTAAAGTTACTTAAACAAGCAGGTGATCTAGGCCTTTTGGCAGCAGATGTTCCGGAAGAATACGAAGGTTTAGGATTAGATAAAGTAACTTCATCGCTTGTAACTGAAAAAATGTCAAAGGCTGGCGGCTTCTCGTTATCCTATGGTGCACATGTTGGTATCGGCTCATTGCCAATCGTTCTATTTGGAAACGAAGAACAAAAGAAAAAATATTTACCGGCACTTGCTTCAGGTGAAAAAATCGCAGCTTACGCTTTAACAGAGCCAGGTTCAGGTTCCGACGCTCTTGGTGCAAGAACAACAGCCAAATTAAATGCAGAAGGAACCCATTATATTCTTAACGGCGAAAAACAGTGGATTACCAATGCTGGCTTTGCTGATGTATTTGTGGTCTATACAAAGATTGATGGTGAACACTTTACCGCATTCATTGTTGAAAGAGATTTCCCTGGCGTCTCTACTGGTGCGGAAGAGAAGAAAATGGGTATTAAGAGCTCCTCCACTCGTACTCTTATTCTAGAAGATGTACCTGTTCCTGTGGAAAACCTATTAGGGGAATATGGAAAAGGGCACGTCATTGCGTTTAATATCTTAAATATCGGACGCTATAAGTTAGCTGTCGGCGGTGTGGGCGGTTCTAAAAATGCATTTGAGTTAGCGGTTAAATATGCAAATGGCCGTAAGCAATTTAACACACCGATTTCTCAGTTCAATTTAACAAAAGAAAAGTTTGGAACGATGGCGTCCAAAATCTATGCAGCAGAAAGCTCTGTCTATCGTACGATTGGCCTTTACGAAGAAAATCAAGGAAAGCTTACAACTGATGAGCAGAAGGATATTAAATTAGTAGCAAATTCTATTGCTGAATATGCGATTGAATGCTCTGTTAATAAATTCTTCTGTAGTGAAGTTTTAGATTATGTGGTTGATGAAGGAGTACAAATTCATGGTGGATACGGCTTTATGCAAGAGTATACCATCGAAAGAGCGTACCGTGATTCACGCATTAATCGTATTTTCGAAGGTACAAATGAAATTAACCGTCTCCTAGTACCAGGAACCTATATTAAAAAGGCATTCAAAGGAGAGCTTCCATTATTCCAAAAAGCGCTTGTCTTGCAAGAAGAAATTATGATGTTAATGCCTGAAGAGCCAGGTGATGAGCCTCTTGCTCAAGAAAAACATTTAGTAAGCAATGCGAAGAAAATTGGTTTGCTGGCTGCCGGGTTAGCAGCACAAAAATTCGGTAAGGCAGTTGAGAAAGAACAAGAAATCTTATCTAATATTGCAGATATTGTTTCTAATGCTTATGCAATGGAATCCGCCGTGTTACGAACCGAAAAAGCAATTGCCAAGACTGGTCTTGAGAAAAATAAACAAAAACTTCTTTATACACAAATTTTCTGTCAAGAAGCTTTCAACGAAATCGAACAGCATGCGAAAGAAACTTTGGTTGCAACCGAACAAGGAGATACTCTCCGTATGCTCGTTTCAGCACTTCGTAAATTAACTCGCTATACGCCAATCAATGTGATTGGTAAGAAACGTGAAGCGGCAGATGTTCTGATTGAAGCAGAACGCTATATCGTTTAATTTATAAACTTTAGGCTCCAAGTGGTTATAAGGGAGCCTAAAGTTTTTCTATATGTTAGCAGGATTTTTGCAGAATTCGTCGAAATTTTAACTGAAGCGTTTTTACTTTTTTCCCCGTTATGTTACTATCAAAGTGACGAGAAATGTCATGAATGTTTAAGAGGAGGGTGGACAGATGCCACTTACTTTTTACTGGTATCCCAAATGCGGGACATGCCGAAATGCAAAGAAATGGCTAGATGAACATCATCTTTCCTACAAAGAAATACATATTGTTGAAACTCCGCCATCTCGCGCTGAACTTCAGGATATCTACGAAAAGAGCAGCCTTGAGTTAAAGAAGTTCTTTAATACAAGCGGGCAAAAGTATCGTGAACTGGGTATTAAGGATAAAATATCCACTGCTTCTGAAGATGAGCTGCTAGATCTGTTAGCCTCAGATGGGATGTTAATCAAAAGACCATTATTAACGGATGGAGAAAAAGTGACTGTTGGCTTTAAAGAAGAAGAGTATGAGAAAATGTGGCTGTAAGCATCATCATTACTTTTCAAAAATTATTAGGGTAGTATCGATCTATGTCGATAAACGATTTTAGAAAATAATGGAGGGATTTTGTAATGACTACACCAAAGGAATTGCGTTATTCTGAAGAACATGAGTGGGTAAAGGTTGAAGGAGAAACAGTTCGAGTAGGTATCACACACTTTGCTCAATCTGAGCTAGGCGATATTGTTTTCGTTGAACTACCTGAAGTTGGTGACGAAGTGACTGCTGATGAGCCATTTGGCAGCGTTGAATCCGTTAAAACAGTTTCAGAATTATATGCACCAGTAAGCGGAAAGGTTGTTGCGGTTAACGAAGATTTAAGTGACAGCCCTGAATTCGTAAACGAATCTCCTTATGAAAAAGCATGGATGATCGTCATTGAGCCTTCTGATAGCAGTGAAATGGACAACCTAATGACTGCAGAACAATATGAAGAAATGATTAAAGAAGACTAATTTTCGTAAACACCTTGTTACGCAAGGTGTTTTTTATATGGGAAAAATTCGCACCTTGTATATTCTAAATCCAGGGGATACTAGAATAAACTTTACTTAAAAGGAGCTCTTGGTATGACATTGAAGCAGCAAAAGGTTGATGTGACAGATCGAGTAATTGGAAAAATGAAAAATGGTGAAATGGAATTATTCCTTGATAATACCTCCATTGGTAAAATCCAGTTACCAGGGGATATGACTTTTCAGCTAGATCAACGATTTGAGGTAGAACAACGAAAGATTTTTCAAAATGTAACAGTTACGGAACAGCCGGACGCAAAATATACAGATTGTGATGAGGGTGGATGGTGTTAGGATATAGTGCGTAAGCAAACACCTATTATCAAAAAGACAATCGTGGTATAGTTAACATATTCACACGTTATGAATTTTATTGAATATGCTAACATCAAACAAATAATTCTCTTTAGTATAGGTGATGAATGATGAATGACACGTATGGTGATAAAGTTCTGATTGTCGAAGGAAAATCAGATAAGAAAAAGGTTAAAAG
>JAPSKD010000195.1 GCA_031177865.1 Bacillus sp. (in: firmicutes)
ATAAGAATGATTAATAATAAGTACATGTTTATTTTATGGTATAATAAATTGGTTATAAGTTAGACAAATTTACGGAGGAAAAACAATGCCGTTTTTTGAGGATTTTACTATATGGAAGTATTTAGCTAGTATTGTTGATATTCTCCTCGTTTCGTGGGTCATTTATAAACTGCTAAACCTAATAAAAGGAACAAAAGCTGTACAATTATTAAAAGGAATTGTTGTTATTCTCCTTATAAGAGTTGTTAGTGAATTTTTTGGTTTAAATACGCTTAGCTGGTTAACGCAGCAGGCCATTGATTGGGGATTCCTGGCCATTATCATTATCTTTCAGCCTGAACTTCGTAGAGCCCTTGAGCAATTAGGCAGAGGGCGGTTCTTTTCACGAAGCAGCGGCCCGGATGATGAGGAGCAAGAGAAAATGGTGGAAGCGATTGTTAAGGCCACAGATTATATGGCAAAACGGCGTATTGGTGCCTTGATTTCCATTGAAAGGGAAACAGGGATGAGTGATTACATAGAAACAGGTATTCCACTAGATGCGAAAATTTCTTCCGAATTACTCATAAATATTTTTATACCAAATACACCACTTCATGATGGGGCTGTTATTATCCAAAAAAATAATGTAGCCGCCGCTGCTTGTTATCTTCCCTTATCCGAAAGCCCTTTTATCTCAAAGGAGCTAGGTACCAGACACCGTGCCGCTTTAGGAATAAGTGAAGTTACAGACAGTATTACTGTGGTTGTTTCTGAAGAAACCGGAAATATTTCTTTAACGAAAAATGGGGAGCTTCATCGAAATTTAACATTAGACGCATTTAAAGAATTGATTTCTCATGATTTAATTATCACTAGTACGAAAGTAAAACCGGCTTCTTCAGCTCGTTGGAACTGGAGGGGGAAAAATAATGGATAAACTGATGGATAATCCCTGGTTTATTAAAATACTAGCACTATTATTGGCGGTACTGCTTTATTCTGCTGTCCCGAATTCTGATGGTAAAACAACAGAAATAAATGTACCAGGGGAAAATACGACAGAGACCTTAGCTGATATTCCTGTAAAAGCTTATTATGATACCGAAAACCTTGTAGTTTCAGGAATACCAGATACGGTAGAAGTAACCATTGAAGGTCCAATGCCGCATGTTCAGTCAGCAAAGGCTTTAAAAAACTTTGAGATTTTTGTCGATTTAACCAATGCTAAAATAGGTAATCAAAAGGTAAAGTTTGAAGTAAGCGGGTTATCTGAAAAGTTAAAAGCAACAATCGAACCAAGTTCTTTAACGGTGGCTATTCAAGAGAAAGTAACCACTGAGTTTACGGTAGAGGCTGAATTTAATAGTGACTTGATACAAGATGGCTATTCAGCAGGACAACCTACCGTTAAGCCTAAAAAGGTGAAAATAACAGGTGCGAAAGATGTAATCGATCGAATTACATATGTTAAAGCAGCGCTTGAAGGCAGAGATCTTCTCGATAGTACAGTCTCAAAAGAGGCACAGGTACAGGTACTCGATAAGGATTTAAATAAACTGGATGTAGTGGTTGAGCCGGCAACAGTAGAGGTCACTATTCCGATAAAAAGAAATGAAAAAACGGTTCCTATTAACATTATTGAAAAAGGAACACCACCAGCCGGGGTCACGATTGAATCGATTGACTTGGATGTGAAAGAAGCAGTAATTTCTGGTGAAGAGGACGTCCTAAAAGATACTGATAATGTCCGTGTCGAAGTCGACGTAAGTAAGATAAGTGAAAATACGACGATTACTTTACCAGTGATTATCTCAAATGGCATAACGAATGTAACACCTGAAACAGTAGAGGTTACTGTTGTGGTTAGTAAAGAAGAAGAAGAGACGACTGTATCAGGTATCCCAATAAATATTAGGGGATTATCCGAACAATATGAAGCGGTTATTAATGACCCTTCCAATAAACTAGTAAATTTATTAGTATTTGGACCAGGTGCTGCCGCTACAGGTCTTGGACCAAACAACTTCAATATATTTATTGATTTAACAGGCTTTACAGAAGGTAATCATAATGTTCCAATTCAAGTCGATGGACCACCGAGTGTAAATTGGAAACCTGATAAATCGTCAGCAAAAATTACTATAACGAGAGACAACGCATAATACACAGCAGTATACATGATAAGGAGCGATTTTGATAATGGGAAAATACTTTGGTACCGATGGCGTCCGTGGAGTGGCGAATAGTGAATTAACACCTGAATTAGCATTTAAGCTGGGGCGTTTCGGTGGGTTTGTATTAACAAAGGATAAGGACAGACCAAAAGTGCTAATCGGTCGTGATACCCGTGTTTCAGGTCATATGCTTGAAGGGGCACTGGTTGCTGGATTACTTTCAATTGGTGCAGAGGTAATGCGCTTAGGTGTCATTTCCACACCAGGTGTATCCTATTTAACAAAAGCGCTGGGGGCTGAAGCGGGAGTAATGATTTCTGCTTCCCATAATCCGGTGGCAGACAATGGTATTAAATTTTTCGGACCCGATGGTTTTAAGCTTTCTGATGAGCAGGAATATGAAATTGAAGAATTGATTGATATGACAGATGATCAATTACCTAGACCAGTTGGTGCTGATCTTGGCCAGGTCATGGATTATTTTGAGGGTGGACAAAAGTACCTGCAATATTTAAAAAATACAGTGGATGAAGATTTCACCGGTATCCATATTGCTCTAGATTGTGCTCATGGAGCTACCTCTTCACTGGCTACACATTTATTTGCTGATTTGGATGCAGATATTTCAGTCATGGGTGCTTCACCTAATGGCATTAATATTAATGCTGGAGTTGGTTCGACACATCCAGAAGCCTTAGCGGCAATGGTTAAAGAGAAGGGTGCCGATGTAGGTCTATCCTTTGATGGTGACGGAGACCGGTTAATCGCGATTGATGAAAAAGGTAATATTGTAGACGGTGACCAAATTATGTTTATTTGTGGTAAGTACATGAAGGAACATGGACGTCTAAAACATAGCACCATTGTTTCCACTGTCATGAGTAATTTAGGATTTTATAAAGGTCTAGAAGCACTCGGAATCCAAAGCGTACCAACAGCAGTTGGTGACCGCTATGTGGTAGAAGAAATGAAGAAAAATGGATTTAATCTCGGTGGTGAGCAATCCGGCCACATTATTTTCTTGGATTACAATACCACTGGGGACGGTTTATTAACGGGACTGCAATTAGTTAATATTATGAAAGCGACGAAGAAAACATTATCTGAATTAGCAGCAGACATGAAAAAATTCCCTCAGAAGCTTGTTAATGTTCGCGTAACAGATAAGCATCATGTAACAGATAATGAAAAGGTAAAAACGATTATTGAACAGGTTGAAGCAGAAATGAACGGAAACGGACGTATCCTTGTTCGTCCATCTGGTACAGAACCACTCGTTCGAGTAATGGCAGAGGCACCTACAGAAGAATTGTGCGAAGACTATGTAGACCGAATTGTTTCTGTAGTAAAAGCAGAAATGGAATTAAAAGAATAGATATTAAAATGATATATGCATAAGGGAACTTAACGGGTCCTTTATGCATATTTTATTATATAAATGGTAAAGTCAAATATCTTTGCCATTTATTATTTAGTTGACGAAATTTAATTCATCAGTTACGATTAATCTGCTTTGTTTCTTTAAAAGCAAACATATTACTTAAAAGGAGGATAGTGGTAACAAAAGAATAAACAAAAGCGCCTGGACTAACCAAGGTAGGTTAGTTGACGAGGAGGAGGTTTATCGAATGTTCGGCGGATACCTCCCGGTTGAACGCACAACCGATTGTTCCTTCTTTAAAACATCGAGGCAACTTGGTGCACAAAGAGAAGGAAATGCGCATACTAAACATAGCAACAAAAAGAAAAAGGTATATACAGATACCTTTCAAAAACAGAGATAAGGGGGCAAGGTGAGCCTCCGAAAGCATTCTTGCCCCCTGTATCAGGGAGGAAAAGAAAAATGTGTGGAATAGTTGGATATATTGGATTAAATGATACGAAAGAAATTTTACTAAAAGGCTTAGAAAAGCTCGAATATAGAGGATATGACTCAGCAGGTATTGCTGTTATGAACGAAAATGGAGTTCATGTTTTTAAGGAAAAAGGACGTATCGCTGATTTACGTGGAATTGTAGATGTAGACGTAATGGCTAACATCGGAATTGGACATACACGCTGGGCCACTCATGGTGTACCGAGCAGAACAAATTCCCACCCGCACCAAAGTACGTCTGGTCGTTTTACATTAGTTCACAACGGTGTAATCGAAAACTATGATCTTTTAAAGCGCGAGTATTTAGCGGATGTTACGTTTGTTAGTGAAACGGACACAGAAGTCATTGTACAATTGGTTGAAAAGTTTGTACACGAAGGCTTAGAGGTATTAGAGGCTTTCCGTAAGACACTGGGTCTTTTACATGGCTCCTATGCACTAGCTTTATTGGACGAAAAAAACAGTGATACTATTTTTGTTGCAAAAAACAAAAGTCCATTACTTGTAGGATTAGGTTCAGACTTCAATGTTGTTGCTAGCGACGCGATGGCCATGCTTCAAATTACGAATGAATACGTAGAGCTAATGGATAAAGAAATCGTAATCGTGAAAAAGAACGATGTAACCATTCAAAACCTTGCTGGGGAAACGGTTACGCGTACTTCATACATTGCAGAATTGGATGCAAGCGATATTGAAAAGGGCACATACCCTCATTACATGTTAAAAGAAATTGATGAGCAGCCTGCCGTTATGCGTAAGATTATTCAAGCATACCAAAATCAACAGGGTCAATTAACAATCGACGCTGATATTATTTCTGCTGTGAATGAGTCTGACCGTATTTATATTGTCGCAGCTGGAACATCCTATCATGCAGGTCTTGTTGGTAAGCAGTTTATTGAAAACATCGCTAATGTTCCGGTAGAAGTTCATATTGCCAGTGAATTTGTCTATAACATGCCTCTTCTAACGAAGAAGCCGTTGTTTATCTTTATTTCACAAAGTGGCGAAACAGCGGACAGCCGTGCTGTTCTTGTGAAGGTTAAAGAAATGGGTTATCCAACGTTAACGATTACCAATGTTCCTGGTTCGACTTTATCACGTGAAGCGGATTTTACACTGCTGCTGCATGCTGGTCCTGAAATCGCCGTGGCTTCTTCAAAGGCTTACACTGCACAGCTTGCTGTATTGGCGATATTAGCAGAAGTAACGGCGAAAAGCCAAGATATGAATGTTAATTTCGATCTTGTACACGAGCTTGGTATTATTGCAAATGCGATGGAAGTCCTTTGTGACTCAAAAGAATTATTCGAGCATATTTCAAGAGAATTTCTATCTGTAACACGTAATGCCTTCTTTATCGGTCGTGGCGTTGACTATTATGTCTGCTTAGAAGGTGCCTTAAAACTAAAAGAAATCTCCTATATTCAAGCAGAAGGTTTCGCTGGCGGAGAATTAAAACATGGCACGATTGCTTTAATTGAAGAAGGAACGCCAGTCATTGCACTTGCGACTCAAGAAAGTGTGAATTTAAGTATCCGCGGTAATGTGAAAGAAGTCGCAGCACGCGGAGCCAACACCTGCATCATTTCGATGAAGGGACTAAACATGGACGAAGATAGCTTCGTTATTCCTGAAGTACACGAATTATTAACACCACTTATCTCTGTAATACCAATGCAATTAATTGCCTACTACGCAGCTCTACACCGTGATTGTGATGTTGACAAACCACGTAATCTCGCTAAGTCGGTGACAGTTGAGTAAACGGTTATATTTATATTTGCCACATGTTGTGGATTTTAATATAAAATGTCACAAGTTTTAACTTAAAATGACACAAGATTTTAACATCGTGTGACATAATATATAAATCCATCTATGTAATTTAGAATCGTGATAAGAGCCTCGGCACTTTATCACGATTCTTTTTTTGTTTAAAAAAGAAGCTAAACAATAAATTCCGTAAAAATAAAAAAATGGGCATTTGTCAGGAACGAAAAAGGCGACGGAAGGGTTTGTTCTCTTTCTTTAAATCCAATTAACCATGCACTGCCGACCATGAATGGTCGGTTTTTTTTCTTTGTTTACAAGGGTTTTTCATTAATTTAGTGAATCATTTTACGTAATTGGGTATATACTGTAATGGAAAAGTTTCGTTTTTTTCGTTTTTTGCTTTTCTTTCATAAATAATTTGGTAAAATGGAGGTAAGGATGGTGATAAACATGACAGCAATTCTGGAGCAATTTAATCCGGTTGAGGTTGAAAATGTTAGAAGTGAAGCAGCAAAAGAATTCATTAAACTAATGATGCTACAAGAAGAAATTGAAATTCAAATTAAATCCAGATTCCAAGTCCTTACAGAGGAAGATAAAGAAGAATCCTTCGATACTATTAAAAAAATATTTAGCATACCAGATAGTGTCACAGTAAAAGATGCTGCAAAAATCATAGGAGTTACTCCGCAGCGAGTAAGAGGACTATGTGCTTCTGGAATACTAGATGCTACACAAACAATGGAAGGCAGTGGGAAATGGAGAATTGAACCAAAACAATTGATGAAATACCCTGGCTGGGCAAAATTCGTCGAAGAACGTGCAAAACTAGGTGTCCAATCAAGAAACATTGCTAGGTTCATGAATGATAATCTTGATATACTAAATGAAGATAATAACGAAGAATAAGACATAAAAGGATAAGTTGCAATCTGGGGGGAACCGGGAAGTTGAAACAGTATACATTAGACACAAATATTTTCAGACATAAAACGAATGATAACGATTCGCCAGATTTACGAATCGGTGCAGCTAAAACTTGGGCAAAGATGCTACAAGAAGTTAATGATAACCAAGCTGTATTAATGGTACCGAAAGAGGTTATAAGGGAACTCAATCTCCAATCTTTCACCTTAAACCCCAAACAAAACAAAGGTATCGCCCAATTAATTAGTTTGTGTAAAGAAGTCGAACCTGATAATTACAACATAGATGTTGAATACAGTTTAAGAAACCTAGCTGCTTATGTTCGTTGCTACTCACGGACCGATTTTAGGACACAGAATGGAACGTTTAGAAGCTAGCGATGCGCGTATTTTATATACTGCTTACGATGAAGATAGCATCCTGGTCACTGCTAATGTTAAGGATTTCATGCTTTATCCACTGTTGTTTCCCGCAGGTGAAGAACGACTGTACTGTATGAAAACTAATCAATATATCAAGATTTCTGCTACCAGTCATAAAACTATTCATGATGACTCAGGATTTCAAACATATTTGAAAGAGTTTTATGACCAAGAAATTAAAGCCGAAGGAGAATCCGAATAAGCGATTCTTCTTTTTTTGTTAACCGGTTAACCAGGTTAACTTTTTCATGTTTAAAATCTATGAAATCCCCATAACAAAATGTCAGTAGGAGTTGAAAAATAATGGGGGAAAATAGTGAAAAACAACCCACAGTAGGTATTAAAACCTCTTCAGCAGTAAAAAGATTCAGTGAAAAATGAATTAGATTATGCCAAAACAAAAGGTCTTATTAAAAAGCAGGAAGAGTATTTCGACATTACGTTGCCGTATTTTAAGCGTCATATGAAAAAAATGGAACTTATCGAATGAAATTTTTGATGAATTTGAAAAGAATACTCAGCGACAGAGCCAACTATTTCTTCAATTGATTGAACAATATTCAGCACAATCGCAGTTAGATAATGCTCATTATGAACTTGAACTGTCAGACGCTCAAAAGAAAATTACCTTTTCCCCAAATTTATTTCATGATTCCTATGAAAAAAATAAGGCTTTACTGGAAGAGAAAAGTGAAATTCAAAAACAAATCATAAAACACGAAAAAGAAACACTGGAATTAAAGAGCGCTGCTAAGGAATATGATGAGAAAAAAATAGTGAAATACATTTTGAAACACAAAAATAGTCTTCTTAAAGACGAAATGGTTAACTAATCCCCCTTCAAAGTTAACCACAGCCTATTCAATTAGGAATTAACTTTTCTTCTCATTGCATATTTCAGGAAAAGTACATCTATATAATTTTGCCTAGCTTTGTACCACCGCTATTGCAGTTAGGGCAATTAGTTGAAAAGAAACCAGAGTTTGCACATACATAACAATATGTTTTATTGCAATCAAAACACTTGTATACCTCTACATCTTCTTCATTACAACCACAGTTCATACACATAGCAAAGGTTGATGCCATAGTAATCTCCTCCTTAAATGGAATTGGTTTTTATTTTTACCAAAATTATTTCCAATAAAAAACGCTGAAATACCCCTTTTAGTAATTCATACACTTTTCCCTTACATGCTTCAAGTTTGTTGAATCCCTATTCAGTTTGGATGGGACTTTCTTATTGATTTTCAATTCTGAATTCATCTTTCTGAATCTGTATTTACCTTCCACCTTAGATTATATTAATATCTATAAATGCTACGAAGTCGTTTAATGTGGATATTGTCTAACTGAATATGGATTATCACCTTTAAAAGATATAATCAACATAAACTATTAATAACTATATAGCGGTGTAAAATAATGACAGCATTAGCAATTTTGAAATTTTTTTAATACTAGCATCCATAACCGGAATATTGAGGTATACACTGTATGCTTTTATAAGGAATTATCATGCATTAACCATATCAGGCTTTTTTCTACTTGGGACTACAGGCGCCGCTGTACCCCAATTATGGGTATATGCTCGGGACGCAATTAAAAAGGCCAATATACCAATTGAAGATACGCCTTTTATCGATGAATATTTTCTCGATGTTCTTTGCTCTAGCATGGACAGTTGGACCAGCTCTGGGTGCCCGGCTTCTGCATTTGGTTGGATTTAAGAGGTAGTTTAAAATCAAATCGTGGTAGATATGAAGGAATTAGAAAATATATGAGGGAATTAAGGAATGGAACAGTTTATATTAAAAGCGATTAACTGCTTCGGTCTTTGTTCATGCGTTCTTTATCTAACAATAACTTAGTCCTGCCAATGGATTGAAGTGAGTAACTACAAAGGCGGACTACTCTAGCTTAATTACAAATCAACTCCTTCCTAGTGGTCATAGACATTGCTCAAAGGTATATGGACCCAAATATTAAGAAAAACTATTTTTGTCTCTAGATATGCGACAAAGTTAGTTTTTAACTTAATTGATACTGTTCTCTGTGTAAGATACGATGTTAGGGAACTAATTATTGAAGGAGAGAGAGATATGGCTCAATTTAATATAAAAGTAGCTGTCCAGAAGTTTGGTAACTTCCTTAGCTCTATGGTTATGCCGAACATTTCCGCTTTTATTGCTTGGGGTTTGATTACGGCTTTATTTATACCTACTGGTTTCATTCCAAATGAAAGCCTTGCCAAAATGGTCGGACCAATGGTGACCTACTTGCTGCCTATCCTAATCGGGTATACAGGTGGTAAGCTGGTGCACGAACAACGCGGTGC
>JAPSKD010000196.1 GCA_031177865.1 Bacillus sp. (in: firmicutes)
ACAACAATGACGATTATATTACCAATGTAAATAATGATCGTACGAACAATCGAAACAACCGTACGAGAAATGTAAATAATAATCGTACAAATAATCGTAACAACAATACCACAAATGTAAATAACGATCGTACGACTGATCGAGGCATTAACACCAATAATGTACATTACAATCCTTTAAGTCGTAATAACGACCGTGATTTCATCAATGTAAGGAACAATAACAACAATAATAATAATAATAACAATAATATGAACGACGCATTAAATATCTCTGCTGATCGAACAACTTTGGATAGTAAAAGTTACCCTCATACTAAAGCGATATTAATTCAACACGCTCAGTATAGGTATATTCCGTTTGGATCTGTCCAATGGTACCAATTTGGTGGACAACAAGGTAAGACTCCTGGCCAACAGCAAGGACCGACAGCACAAGCACCAAACCAACAACAAGAACCAGCAGCACCAGCGCCAGCTTCACCGGCACCAGCACCAGCTGCGCCAGCGCCTGCAGCACCGGCACCAGCGCCAGCTGCTCCGGCACCAAAACCAGCTGCACCAGCACCGAAGCCTGCAGCGCCGGCACCAAAACCAGCTGCACCAGCACCGAAGCCTGCAGCGCCGGCACCAGCAACTGGTGACGTTAGTGCTTACGTACAACAGGTAATAGATTTAACCAATGCACAACGCAGTAAAAATGGTCTACCGGCTTTAAAACACGATACACAACTAAGTGGAGTGGCACAAAAGAAATCAGTAGACATGGCTCAAAACAATTACTTTTCACATACAAGCCCAACATATGGTTCACCATTTGACATGATGAGGGACTTTGGCGTGTCTTATAAATCTGCGGGGGAAAATATTGCGCAAGGACAACGTACACCGCAGGAAGTCGTGAATGCATGGATGAATAGTGCAGGGCATAGAAAGAACATTTTAAGCGCTAACTTTACTCATATTGGAGTAGGGTACGAAAAGTCTGGCAACCACTGGACACAAATGTTTATTGGTAAATAATAAAGACAAGGAATCCGTCATGGATTCCTTTCTTCTCTGTAATGAGATAATTTAGGGGTTATTCTCATCATTATTTGGAATGTTACTAGGAGAATGAGAAGGGTGCAAAACGCGGAATATAATAGAGGATTGAATTTCAAGCCCAGTGTCTCAAAAAAAGTCCTAACAAAGGGGGATTTACGATGCATACAAGCCAACATTCAATTACTCATATTCAACAATGTCGTCAGCTAGCACAACAGTTAATACAACAAACACAAATGGCAAACCAGCAATACCAACAAATGCTTCAAAATGAGCAGCATAATGCACAGGTGCTTGAGCAGATGATCCAAAAAGAACGGTTGGCGGTTCAAACGATTCAACAAAGCCTCCATGGACATGAATTGGCTATTCAGAGATGTCAGGAAGTCATTGCTCAATGTAATCAGTTGGAACGGGAACTGTCAGGTCAAACAGGTTCAGTTGGATTTCAACATCAAACATTTGTAAATCCAGCCTTCCAATCACAGCCGATGCAAAGCTTCCAAAATCAGACATTTCGTCAATAGCTAAAAGAAGAAGCACGCTCAGGCGTGCTTCTTCTTTAAGTATGATGATTGGACCTCATCTCCAACCTATACGCCCCTTACTTATTTCTACCTTTGCTTTCGCCCTTGTTCCCTTGACCGTAACGCATATGGCCAGAATCACCTTCACCTTTTTCGTTAGACTTTTTTCCGCCTAAACTTGCATTCGGATAGCTCTTTGTATTTTCATCCATTTTATTCACCTCCAAAACTTTATTCTGTTCAATTTTAAAAAAATTATGTTTTCAGGTGGGCTGTAAACCATTTGAAATAGCAAAAGAGAAGAAATGAAAAAACCAAATGACTTATAAGAGTCGTTTGGTCCATTACATTGAATGACGATATCACTTTGTGCCTTCATAAAAGGAAGCAGTTGAATTTCTTATCACTAATTTTGGCTCATATACAATGGATGGAGGAAGATCACATTTTTTCTCAACAGCAGAAATAATCCATTTAGCGGCTTCGATACCCATATCCATTTTTGGATGAGTTATAGATGTTAATTTTACTTCTGTGGCCACTGCCAAAGATGAATCATCAAAGCCCACAATTGATACATCCTCAGGTACTCTTAATCCATGGCGTCTTAGCATATTTAATACATGTAAAGCTAGCTGGTCATTATAACAAACTATTGCTGTAGGTATAGAATCTGTTTTAAAGAAGTTCTCTAATCGTTCCAATAAGTTGTTATTCTGATCTTCTGTTGTAAAGGTAATGACCATCTCCGGGAACAATGAAATGCTATGTTCTCTAAAAGCGCGAATAAAGCCTTGCATACGGTTTACCCCTTGGAGGTCATCATTTTTAAATAAGCCTATAATTTTTTTGTGACCCAGCTTTATTAAATGTTCAGTAGCAATAAAACCGCCATGTTCATCATTCATAATAATGTGTGGGGGCATAAGCTGTGAATAGTATTGGTTAATCATTAAATAGGGAATGTTGTTTTGCTCCAATTCCAGATAGTAATTTAAATTAGGGTTGTAATAACTGCTTTTTGTAGGTTCTACGATAAGACCATCTATATTTCTTTTTAACATTGTCTGTAGACATTGTTTCTCCTTTTCCACATCGTTATCCGTACAAGCAAGGGTTAAAGAATATCCCTGGGCAGTTAAATGGGATTCGATTCCTTTTATAATGGATGGAAAAATATAATCAGAAATATAAGTTGTTATAACACCAATATTTTTCCCGATAGTGTTAGGTGGAGGGGCTAATAGTGGAGATTCCTCCTTAGATTGATCAATATTGAAGGAGCAAAAGGTCCCCGAACCTTGTTCTCTATAAAGTAAACCTTCGTGAACCAAATCCCCCACAGCTTGTCGAATAGTATGTCTGCTTACCCCGAACATTTTTACTAGCTCATTTTCAGAATAAATCTTTTCTCCAGGTTTCACCTTTCCGCTAGTAATCCATTCTGTTATTTTTTCCTTTACCATATTGTATTTCGTTTTTGAAGCCACTGTCTCACCACCTTCATTTTTTAAGCAAGGTTTATAAACTTATATGTATAACTATATTAATAACCCTATCCTACCAAATAATTCTCAAGTTGACTATGAGATCTGAGTTTTGCAACAAACAGAGTGGTCGAAGTATTGTGGAAACTGCTTTAGAAGGTGGTTGCATGTCCTTTAGTCATAAATATTCATTTTCCTACAGTGTGTAGAAAAAAACAACAAAAAAACGCTGCTTCTTCGCTTTACTCTAACCAATTTAAATCTACGGGTAAATAGCTTCAGAACAGCGTTTCATGTTTGTTACGTCCCGAAGAGGATCGAACCTCCGACTTATGTAGAGGCTTTTTTATTTTTTATAATCTACCAATGTAAGGGATAGTAATTTTTTGAATTTTACAAAAAAATAGTTGACTGTACAACTATAAAGCGCTATCATTAAAGTATCTTCAAGGTAACAACTGAAAGAGTATGAAATAATATTCTCCTTTTTTACATAATACTCCTCAGAAAAACCAAGATCCTAGTTTTGTTGAAACCTAGCTTCAAAATTAATTTTTTTAATTCCATTAAATTAAACCTCTTTTTACCGCAACTTGTACGTACCATGATTTATAATTTTTTCTATTTGGTATCGGAAAATTCGGATTTTTATGTATTCCATGTGCGACCACAAAGAATATTAACAAATGAAAATGTTGTTTATAAGTTTTTCGTGTACGTACACAAAGTATAATTTTTTATTTTTATATTTTTGTGTGCGCACACAAAATTTTTTGGTATTTTCGTGGGCGTGCACAATTAAAAAAACTATTTGATATTTGATGGTGTACGTACAAATTTTTGTTTTGTTTTATATATAGGAATGGAATGTATGCGGTTACATACAAGTAAATCCTTTACACATGATTCCTCTGGGTTGAGTAAAAGATGGCTACACTGAATTCATTACCATGGAAGTAGTAGTTTTATGCAAAGCCATAGGTATTGCGTATGAACTATTTCAATAAAAATTTATTCATAATGGGGGAAATCAGATGAAAAAGGTTTTAAATGGTTTTCTTGCACTCTCTTTATCTGCAACAGTTTTGGCAGCGTGTTCAAATGAAAAAGTAGACAAAGAAGAAGCTGCTACTACGAAAGATGGGAAAGCGCAAATAACAGCCCTAATTACAAAACATCCATTAACACAAGATCTTAAGAATATGGAATGGCTGAAAAAGGTAGAAGAAGAAGCAGGGGTTAAAATTAAGTGGGAAGAGGTAACAGCAGACTGGGATCAAAAGAAGGGTGCCATGCTTGCAAGTGGCGATGTTCCTGACTTAATTATTGGACCTAATGCTATTACAGACGCGGATTTTGTACAATACCAAGGGTTATTTGAAGATTTATCCGATGACATGGATAAGCTTCCAAATGTACAAGCAATGTTTGATGCAAAACCTGAAACAGAAGGTATTGCGACACAATTAGATGGAAACATTTATGGGCTGCCTAAATACCAAAGATTTTGGCCTGGAACTGGAACCAGACAATTCATCAATCATCAATGGTTAGAAAATCTTGGGTTAGAAGTTCCGACAAACTGGGACGAATTATACGTGGTTTTGAAAGCGTTTAAAGATGAGGACGCTAACGGAAACGGCGACAAAAATGATGAAATCCCAATGGACTTTGCTCCAGTTGGAACAGGAGGATTTGGTTTCTTCCAACCGACTGTTCTTTTGGGGAGCATGGGTATTACTGTAGCAGAAGGCAGCGGACAGGGCTATTTTGTTGAAGACGGGGAAGTGAAAAATTTCCTTACGGATGACCGTTATAAAGAATACATTGTCTTCTTGAATAAACTCTATAAAGAAGGATTAATCAGTAAAGAAGTATTTACTCAGGATTACACTAAATTCCAATCCGTTTCTCGTGGTACTGGCGATGTTGCAAAAGTTGGTTATACGTATGGATGGGAATTAACAGACAGATTCGGAAACACGTTAGCTCCACAATATACACCAATGGCTCCATTAAAGAAATCAGTTGACTCAACTGAAAAGTTATCTTGGGCATATGATTATAACACGTTGAACTATGGTGCCAATATGATTACACTTTCATCCCAATCCAAAAATAAAGATGCAGCGTTAAAATTCATCAATGCATTATACAATCCGGAAGTAAGTTTGCAAGTGTTATTTGGTTCATTAGAAACCAATATTGCTAAAAATGGTGACGGCAGCTACAAAATATTACCGCCTGCAGATAAGCAAATGGACCCAGGTACATGGAAATGGACTTCTACATGGGCTGATAACGGACCAATGTATATTGCTGATGACTTAAAGATTGAGCTTGGTACGGATATGCAATCAGTAGGACAGCAAACTGAACCGCTAAATGCTGTTTTAGATGCTGTAGATGAGGAAAAAGATCTTTACCCTGGTATGTTTATTAAATACAGCAAAGAGGACAATTCAAAATTATCCTTAAATAATACAAACCTTATGAGTTTGGCAATGCCGAAATTTTCGCAGTGGATAACAAAAGGCGGTATTGAAAAAGAATGGGATGCCTATGTGAAAAATGCAGAGAAGACCGGCTTACCTGAAAACATTAAGATTATGCAAAAGTATTATGATGAATACATGAGCAAGAATTAATAGATTTTTAATTTGGAAGATGCTATATCGCTTTAGGCGGTATAGCATCTTCGTAAAAAGGAGGTATATATTTGTGGCAGTAAATAACCCTCTAGCTAAAAAAGTAAATACGAGTATTTCAAATGCGCCAATAGTGAAAAAACCAACCATATTAAACACCTTTATTCGTGATTATCAATTGTGGATTATGATTTTGCCTGCGATTCTAGTTATTATTATCTTTAATTACATACCTATGTATGGGGTTCAATTAGCCTTTCGGGAATATGATTTTACTAAAGGGATTACCGGTGGAGAATGGGTAGGATTACACTACTTTAAAGAATTCATCAACAATTATATGTTTGCTGATTTAATGAAAAATACAGTGGTAATAAGTTTAGCCACGATTATATTAGGATTCCCGGCACCGATTATTTTAGCCTTAATAATTAATCAGGTGGTATGGAAAAAATGGAAGAAAACAATCCAGACAACAGTATATCTGCCACATTTTATCTCAATGGTTGTAATGGTAGGGTTGTTAAATGTCTTATTATCACCGGAAACAGGAATTGTTGGACATATTATGAAGAGCATAGGTTTAGGAGATATAAACTTATTAGCTTCAGAGAATACATTTGTACCTGTATATGTTCTATCTGATATTTGGCAGCATGCCGGATGGAATAGCATCATTTATTTGGCAGCACTTGCGAGTGTAGACCCGCAATTATATGATTCTGCCAAAATTGATGGAGCAAATAGATGGCAAATTATCAAAAATGTAGATTTACCAGCGATTGTACCAACGATGACTATTCTATTTATCTTAAGTATGGGGAATATCTTAAATACAGGCTTCGAAAAAATATTCTTAATGCAAAACCCATTGAATCTTCCAGTTTCTGAGGTTATTGCAACCTATGTATATAAAATAGGTATCATTTCGAACCAGTTTAGTTATTCAGCAGCCATTGGCTTATTTAACACAATGATCAATTTCGTATTCTTAATCGCTATGAATTTCATCGCAAAGAAAACTTCAAATATTAGTTTATGGTAATTGGACAACTCCAAACATCATCGTTTGGTTTGGATGACAATCTGCCATGCTAGGAGGGAAGGTCATGGACCTTTTTAATAAAAAAGGTAAAACTACTTCTGATATGATTTTCGATATCTTGATTTTTGTATTTTCTGTCTTCGTTTTTTTAATCGTTGCCTATCCTTTGTACTTTGTCGTTATCGCATCGGTTAGTGACTCAACACTAGTTTCAACAGGTCAAGTAACTTTATATCCTAAAGGATTCAGTCTATTTGGATATACAGAGATTTTTAAAGATACAAGGATTTGGGTGGGGTACAAAAATACAATTATTTACACTGTTTTGGGTACAGCTCTTAACTTATTGTTAACATTACCAGCAGCCTATGTATTATCACGACATGAATTTAAAGCAAGACGGATCTTGATGTTTGTTTTCGTTGTCACGATGTTTTTCAATGGTGGATTAATTCCTACGTATCTATTAATGAAAGAATTAAGCTTAACAAACAATATGTGGGTATTTATCATTCCATTCTCAGTCAATGTATTTAACTTAATTATTGTTCGAACATTCTTTGAAAGTTCCATACCGAAGGAATTATTTGAAGCTGCCCAAATGGATGGCTGTTCACATTTTCAATTTTTCGGAAAAGTGGTTTTGCCATTATCAAAAGCAGTCATTTCAGTTGTTGGCCTTTACTATTTAGTTGGTCACTGGAATGATTTCTTCACAGGTTTAATTTATATTCGAGACTATAGTTTGCAGCCTCTGCAAATTGTGTTAAGAGATATTCTTCTATCTAATCAAGTGTTTGCTGAGGGAGCAGGTTCCGGTGGTGCTTCAGGCGGATATGCTCAAAGATATGCAGACCAAATTAAATACGGTGTGATCATCGTTTCAACCCTGCCGATATTAATTGTTTATCCATTTATTCAAAAGTACTTTGAAAAAGGTGTAATGATTGGATCAGTAAAAGGTTGATTGTTATTGTGGCAAGTGGTGCAGTATTAAAGAAGGCTTAGCCGAGAGGTTTTTACAAATGACATGTTGCAGGGAACGATTTCCTTCAAAGGACATTTTCTCCCTATTACAAAGTTGGAGAACTGCAGTCGTATTACATGTATAATCGAATTAAATTATTCTCAATTAAATAGCTATCTATCTATTCGATAGCTATTTAAACTTATTTACTACTATTAATCCCTATTAACTTTACATATTGATAATTTTTTAATAGAAGGAGCGTTCACAGAATGACAAACGTAAGACTGATAGATGGAATATTTAAAGAATCACAAGATAAGGGAAAGGGATTTTTAATCACCCTGGATGTTGACAGGCTGATCGCACCATGCTATGAAGCTGTATCGCAATCACCAAAAAAACCACGTTACGGAGGCTGGGAATCTACAGGAATAGCCGGACATTCTATCGGACATTGGCTTTCAGCTGCAGCGACAATGTATGCTGTCACAGAAGATACGGTATTGCTTCAGAAACTTGAATATGCAGTGGATGAACTTGCCTATGTCCAAAGCTTAGATCCTGATGGGTATGTCAGTGGTTTCCCAAGAACATGCTTTGATAAAGTGTTCACGGGAGATTTTGAGGTAGAGCATTTTGGTCTTGCAGGCGGCTGGGTACCTTGGTATAGTATCCACAAAATTTATGCAGGGCTTATAGATGTTTATACGATAACAGGCAATAAAAAAGCTCTTGAGGTTGTAACGAAACTTGCTGATTGGGCAAAAAAAGGAACAGACAACCTCACGGATGAGCAGTTCCAAAGGATGTTAATTTGTGAGCATGGCGGTATGAATGAAGCGCTCGCTGATTTATATACCATTACAGATAATCAGGATTACTTGGATCTTGCGATTCGTTTTTGTCATCATGCAATCCTCCATCCTCTTGCAAAAGGAATTGATGAGCTCGAAGGAAAGCATGCCAATACTCAAATACCTAAGGTAATAGGGGCTGCCAAACTATTTGAAATCACGGGAAATGAAGATTACAAAAATATGGCAGTATTCTTCTGGAATGAAGTGACAAAAAACCGTACCTATATAATTGGCGGTAATAGTATCGGAGAACATTTCGGACCAATTAATAAAGAAACACTTGGAATTACCACGAATGAAACGTGTAATACCTACAACATGCTGAAGCTTACTGAGTTCTTATACAAATGGTCTCGTCAAGCAGAATATTTTGATTATTATGAACGAGCTCTTTATAATCATATTCTTGCATCACAGGATCCGGATTCTGGAATGAAAACTTATTTTGTTTCAACACAGCCAGGACATTTTAAAGTATATTGTTCACATGACGATTCATTCTGGTGCTGTACAGGAACAGGAATGGAAAATCCAGCAAGGTACACAAGGAATATTTATTATCATGAAAATGACCAATTATATGTAAATCTTTATATTGCATCGGAATTAGTGATGGAAGATAAGAAAGTGAAAATCAAACAAGTTACCGACTTCCCAAGATCGAGTAAGGTAAAAATTTTAGTCGAAGAGTCAGACGCAGAATTTTTAAAGGTTCATATCCGTATACCAAATTGGGTATCAGGAGAGGTAAGGGCAGTTATCAATGGGAAAGAGACGTATGCAGCCTCTGAAGAAGGATATCTAACCATAGCTAGAAACTGGAATTCAGGAGACACAATCGAATTTGAACTACCGATGTCCCTTCATTCCTATACTGCAAAAGATAATCCAACTAAAGTAGGGATTATGTA
>JAPSKD010000197.1 GCA_031177865.1 Bacillus sp. (in: firmicutes)
GGTCGTTTTTTTTATGCATATTTGAAGGCGCTTTCGCAGAAAAATTGACATTTTTCGCAGTATATGCTGAAATATTACTGATACGCAATTCCTAAATGTTAAAAAAGAGTTTCAAAGATACATGTTTAACGGGCTTACGGGAGGGGCAATAAAATGTCATCAGAAGAGACACACACGAAAAAAGATGTAATTCGTAAGAAAATGCTTGAGCACCAAAGCGAGGCAAGAATTGTTCGAAGAATCGTTTTAACCATTACGATTGTAACCCTTTTAATACTTATTTTTATTGGCGGAGGGGGTTACCTCTACATCAAGTCAGCACTTGAACCAGTTGACAAGGACAGTAAAGTTCAAAAAAAGGTGGAAATTCCTATCGGATCATCCGTTACGGGAATATCTGAAAAATTAGAAGCAAGTGGAATTATTAAAAATGCTAAAGTCTTCAAATACTATGTGAAATTTAAAAATGAAGCAGGTTTTATGGCTGGAGAATATGAACTTAGTCCGTCAATGGAGATCCCAGAAATTATTAATCGCTTAAAAACAGGTAAAGTACTCCAACAGGCTGCATTCCAGTTAACGATTCCAGAAGGTAAACAATTAAAAGAAATTGCCCAAATTATGGCTCAGGCAGTAAATAAACCGGAAGATGAAGTATTTAATCAATTAAATGATCGAACATTCATCCAAACATTAATGGGGAAATATCCGGATTTACTAACATCAGATATTTTAAATCCAAATATTAAATACCCACTGGAGGGTTACTTGTTTCCGGCAACCTATCCATTTTATAAGCAGAATCCAACCATTGAAGAAATGGTTGTTACCATGCTAGACCAAACTCAAAAAGTAATTACACCTTATTTAGCAGAATCTAGCGATCAGGAGCTTACAGCTCACCAATTATTAACGATGTCATCCTTAATCGAGGAAGAAGCTACAGAAAAGGCCGATCGAAAAGATATCTCTAGTGTATTCTATAATCGTATAGAACAAGGAATGCCATTGCAAACAGACCCAACAGTCCTATATGCGAAAGGGAAGCATAAGGAAAGGGTATTGTATGAGGATTTGGAAGTGGATTCACCTTATAATACCTATAAACATAAAGGGCTTCCGCCTGGACCTATAGCAAATGCAGGTAAAGATTCTTTAGAAGCTGCGATGAACCCATCTGATACAAAATATTTGTATTTCCTTGCAACAAAAGAAGGCGATGTTATTTTTACAAATACTTTGGATGAACATAATGCAGCAAAAGCAGAGCATATTACCAATCAATAATTAACCAAATAACAAGGAGGAATAGTTTTCTTTCCTCCTTGTTTGTGATAAAATAGTTCAAGTGTTTTATGAGCAGATAATAGCGTTTCTATTGAACGCTATTTTTTCATGTCTAAAGAACAACATTGTTGCAAACAATGCTTTTTAAAGGATAGAGGCAGGTGATGGCAGTTTGTTGAATGATAAACTGCATTCTTATATTGAGAAACTAATTCCAGGGCGTGAACCATTGTTTATCGAAATGGAAAACTACGCCAAAGAAAATAAAGTGCCGATTATGGAGCTGGTAGGAATCGAATCATTGCTGCAGCTTTTAAGAATCCAGAATTCGAAAAAGATTCTTGAGGTAGGTACTGCAATAGGATATTCGGCATTACGAATGGCTGAGGCACTGCCAAATGCGTCCATTGTTACGATAGAAAGAGATTTAGAAAGAATTCAGATCGCTGAAGAATATATCAGTCGTTCGAAGCATGGCGAACAGATTTTATTGATTAAAGGTGACGCTCTTGAAGTTGAGGAACTTGTAAAGGGACAAGCACCATACGATACCATTTTTGTAGACGCTGCAAAAGGTCAATATAAAAAATTCTTTGAAATATATTCAAAATACCTAAATGTTGATGGAATCATCATAACGGATAATGTTTTATTTAAAGGTCTTGTAGCAGAAGCAGAAATCGAATCAAAACGGATTCGTAATCTCGTTAAAAAAATTGATGGTTTCAACCAATGGCTGATGAACCACCCTGATTATAACACTGTAATTCTTCCTGTTGGAGATGGAATCGCAATTAGTAAAAAGAAGAGGTGAATCAAGTTGAAAAAAACGGAATTATTAGTTACCCCTTTATCAGTTGATGATATTTTACCATTAGCTGAAGCTGGTGCTGACGCATTTGTGGTCGGTGAACAGAGATATGGATTGCGCTTAGCAGGTGAATTTAACCGGGAACAAGTAAAACAAACTATAGACTTAGCACATGGACAAGGTAAAAAAGTCTATGTTGCAGTTAATGCTATTTTCCATAATGAGAAGATAGATGAATTAAGTGATTATATTAAATTTGTTGTTGAAGCAAATGCTGATGCGATTATTTTTGGAGACCCTGCGGTTCTAATGACAGCTCGTGAAGTGGCACCAAATATGAAGCTTCATTGGAGTACGGAAACGCTTGGGACAAATTGGTTCTCATGTAACTTTTGGGGTAAAAAGGGTGCGAAAAGAGCTGTTCTTGCCCGAGAAATCAATATGGAATCAATCGTGGAAATTAAAGAAAATGCCGAGGTCGAAATAGAAGTACAGGTTCATGGGATGAGCTGTATGTTCCAATCAAAACGTTCACTGCTGGGAAACTATTATGAGTACCAGGGAAAAGTAATGGAAGTTGAAAACCGTAAAATGGAAAAGAATATGTTCCTTCACGATAAAGAGAGAGAAAATAAATACCCAATCTTTGAAGACGAGAATGGAACCCATATTATGAGCCCAAATGATATTTGTATCATTGACGAACTTCAAGAAATGTTAGAAGCTGGAGTAGAGTGTTTTAAAATCGACGGTATTTTAAAGTCATCTGATTACCTTGTAGCGGTAACAAAGGCATATCGCGAAGCCATTGACTTGTACTTTGAGGACCCAGATTTATACGAGGATAAAAAAGATGAGCTGTTAGCAGCTATTGAAGAAATTCAGCCTGCTAGCCGCAAACTCGATACAGGGTTCTTTTTTAAGGAAACAGTTTATTAAAAGAAAAGCGGAAGCGCCTTGCCCAAGGAAAAAAGCAGTTCATTTTTTTCCAGGGGCGACAGGCATAAGACGAGCCTTCTTGACGGATTGGCTTATGACCGAGGAAAAAGTGTTTTCCTTTTTCCACCGAGCCCCTAGGCGCTGCAGCTAGACAAAATTAGGAGGAGTTCATGTGAATACAGTTAAAGATAATATTTCTGAGTTCATTGATGGAAAACGTGTGATTGTGAAAAAGCCAGAACTCCTTGCGCCGGCAGGAAATCTTGAAAAATTAAAAATCGCTGTTCAATACGGGGCAGATGCCGTATTTATTGGCGGACAGGAATATGGTTTACGTTCAAATGCTGATAACTTTACATTTGAAGAAATGAAAGAAGGCGTAGAATTCGCCAAAAAATATGGTGCGAGAATCTACGTGACAACCAATATCTTTGCTCATAACGAAAATATTGATGGATTAGAAGACTATATCCTTGGATTAAAAGAAACCGGGATTGCTGGAATTATCGTTGCTGATCCATTAATTATTGAAACTTGCCGCAGGCTGGCTCCTGAAATCGAGATACACATTAGTACGCAGCAATCTATCACAAACTGGAAAACAGCTCAGTTTTGGAAGGAAAGTGGTGCGGAACGTGTCGTTTTAGCACGTGAGGCAAGTGCAGAAGAAATTAGGGAAATGAAGGAAAAGGTCGATGTAGAAATTGAGATCTTTATTCATGGTGCAATGTGTATTGCTTATTCTGGACGTTGTACATTAAGTAATCACATGACCGCAAGGGATTCTAACCGAGGTGGATGCTGTCAGTCATGCCGCTGGGATTATGATTTATATCAACTAGAGGGCAGCACAACAGAAGTACCTCTTTATGGTGAAAATGACGCTCCATTTGCAATGAGCCCAAAAGACCTTAATCTTATCCAAGCCATTCCTCAAATGATCGAGCTTGGCATTGATAGTTTAAAAATTGAAGGCCGTATGAAGTCCATTCACTATATCGCAACAGTGGTAAGTGTATATCGAAAAGTGATTGACGCTTATTGTGCAGATCCAGATAACTTTGTCATTAAACGTGAGTGGTTAGAAGAGTTAGACAAATGTGCGAACCGTGAAACGGCACCTGCATTTTTTGAAGGAGTTCCTGGGTATAAAGAGCAAATGTTTGGTAATCATAGCAACAAGACAAAGTTTGAATTTGTCGGTCTTGTGTTGGATTACAACGAAGAAACACAAATGGTTACACTTCAACAACGAAACCACTTTAAACCGGGTCAGGAAGTTGAGTTCTTCGGTCCGGAAATTCAAAACTTTACACATGTGATTGATAAAATCTGGGATGAAAAAGGTAACGAACTGGATGCTGCTAGACATCCGCTTCAGATTGTACAATTCAAATTGGACAAACCGGTTTACCCTAACAACATGATGCGAAAGGAGAACTAGGTTGATGCGCAAACCGGTTGTTATTGGAGTTGCTGGAGGTTCCGGCTCTGGAAAAACGAGTGTTACCAAAGCAATATATGATAGCTTTAAAGGTCACTCTATTACGATGATTCAACAAGATTTTTATTATAAAGACCAAAGTGATTTACCATTTGAGGAACGCTTAAAGACGAATTATGATCATCCGTTGGCATTTGACAATGATCTGCTCATAGAACATATTCAAAAGCTTTTACGTTACGAGCCTATTGGAAAACCTGTTTATGATTATTCGCTTCATACCCGTTCAAAAGAAATTATTGAAGTTGAACCGAAAGATGTTATTATTTTAGAAGGTATACTTGTTCTTGAGGATGAGCGGTTGAGAAATTTGATGGACATCAAGTTATATGTTGATACTGATGCAGATATTCGAATTATTAGAAGGTTATCACGCGATATTAAAGATCGTGGACGTACCTTGGATTCTGTTATCGAACAATATACCAATGTTGTTCGTCCAATGCACAACCAATTTATTGAGCCGACTAAGAGATATGCGGATGTGATTATCCCTGAAGGCGGACAAAATCATGTGGCCATTGATTTAATGGTCACTAAAATTCAAACAATTCTTGAACAAAAGTCATTTTTATGAAACAATAGCGTAAAGATTAGTTTAAAATGAATCCATATTGGATGAATACAAGTTGCGCGCCCTTTTAAGAGGACGCGCTCCTATGTATTTATGTGATACCTACATATCAATAACAAACACAATCTATGGGGTATTGTGAAGACTAGAAGGAGTGAGAAGTTTTGGCAATAGAAAAAGTATTTCCAATGACACAGGCAGGTAAAGACAAACTGATTCAGGAGCTTGAACATTTAAAATCAGTTAAACGTAAAGAAGTTGTTGAAAGAATTAAAATCGCTAGAAGTTTTGGGGATTTGTCTGAAAACTCTGAATACGATTCCGCGAAAGAAGAACAAGCATTTGTAGAAGGTCGTATTACAACTTTAGAGAATATGATTCGCAACGCTAAAATTATTGAAGAAGTCGATATGGTTAGTGATTCCGTTACATTGGGAAGATCCGTTACATTTGTTGAACTTCCTGATGGTGACGAGGAAACGTATACAATCGTTGGTAGTGCTGAGGCTGATCCGTTTGAAGGGAAAATCTCAAACGATTCACCCATAGCAAAAAGCTTAATTGGTAAAAAAGTGGGCGATCAAGTATCTGTCCAAACACCAGGCGGCGAAATGAGCGTCAGAATTATTTCCATTAAGTAAACAAATTTATACCAATATGTTTGAAATGGGGACACCTCGTCAAAACTTTTGACGAGGTGTTTTTTATGATACGTAAACGGATTAAAGGTTTACTCATCTTATGCATTGCTGGGCTGCTGGTTCTTATCGCTCGATTAATCCAACTCCAGCTAGTCCAAACAGAAACCTTTTCAAAGCACAATGTGAATTTATTGGAAGAAAGCGTCCAACAGCGAACACAGGAATTAGTGATCGATAATGGTCGAGGTAATTTTCTTGATCGAAATGGAGATTTACTTACCCATAAAAAAGTTCCCGTTCTAGTTCTCTTTCCTTTTTTGAAAAATATGACTTGGGATAGTAAAGCTGTCTCAACCATTTCTGGAATATCAGAAGAAAGCTTAAACAAGGCATTGGAAGATGCAAAAAAGCCATTTGCTTATGGTGAACCACAGCCTTTGGAATTAACATCTTCTCAAATGGAGAGAATTAACAAACTAGAGATTCCAGGTGTATTTGCAATTGAAAAGAAATTCGAACGTACTGAAATTCCTGCAGAACAATTAATTGGTCTAACAGGTGAAAATGCAAAAGAATTAAAAAAGCGTTACCCTAACAAAGAGCTTTCTGAGAAAACCTTGATAGGAGTTTCGGGTCTTGAAGAGAGTTTTGATGAATTTTTGCTTCCTGAAGGAAAATCAAAACTTGTTTATCATGTAGATGGGGACGGAGCCCCGTTATTTGGGATTAATGTAAAATATGTTGATCCGGCTAATCCTTTTTATCCAGTAAACGTTAGAACAACTATTGATAAAAGCCTACAACAAATGTCTGAGGAGCTAGTGGACAAGCATGGAATTAAAAAGGGCGGTTTAGTGCTCCTAGATATAGAAAGCAATAGTGTCCTAGCGTCTGTTTCCCGGCCAGTTATCAATTCAAACGACCCTTATAGTGGTTCAGGGATTACAAATCGAATGTTGAAACAAGAAATAATGGGTTCTATTTTTAAAACAGTGGTTGCTGCCGCAGCCATTGATCAGAACCTTGATGACCCGACCCGGTTATTTAATTGCAGTATAAAAATTAATGGGGAGCCTGAATTAAAATATAATTATGGTATGCTCTCTTTCACTGATAGTTTTGCCAGGAGCTGTAACCGAACTTTCGGTGAGCTGGCGAGGGAACTTCAAAAGAAAGATAAAGAGTTGTTGGAAGAATATGCTGCAAAACTGTCATTAACAGGTACTGTAGGCTGGAAGGGTGAAGTCTACCATACCAATAATTTTAAACAGCTAGTCGATGAGGATAAAGGAAGAGTATTTTTAACAGAAGAGGCTAAAAAAGACCCCAACTTTGCTGCCTTGTCAGGGATAGGTCAGCATGAGGTTCGTGCCACCCCAATAGCCGTGGCCAATATGATGGCCACCATAGCAAGAGGCGGTAAAAAAGAAATGGTTCGAACTGCTTCAAAAATCGAATATAAAAATGGTACCACCATGGTTAACTTTGACAAACAAGAGTTATCTGGTGACATTATTTCGCCCTATACAGCAATGAAGCTGCAGAAATTGTTACGAGAGGTTGTTGTTAATCCGAACGGGACTGGAAAGTGGTTTAAAGACCTCCCATATGAAGTTGCTGGAAAATCGGGTACGGCGGAGACTGGAAAATACCAAGATGATAAACAACTGCATAATAAATGGTTCGCAGGTTATTTTCCCTATCAAAATCCTAAATACGCACTTGTTGCCGTGAATTTGGATGTTCTTGATACAGAGGGGGGCGTCAATTTACTCTTTTCCGATATGGTTAAAATGTTACATGAACATGACAAAGAAGGACAAATAGATTAACTTAAGGGAAAATCCTTCAAGTTATTTTCAATTCATGTTAGAATGTTCACAGCCATATTAATTGTTTAGCGGCGCTCCCGCTTTTCTATTTGGAGGGATATTTTAATGAGTAACGATTTCCAATCTGGCTCACGCTCAAATTACCGGGCTAAAAGAAAGAAAACGAACCTCATCTTGAATAGTCTTATTGTTATTGTGCTAGCTCTCATTTTCTTTGTAGCCTATACTATTTTCTTATCAGGAGACGATAAAGCGGCTCCTAAAGAGGAACAAACCAAAACAGCGGCAAACGAAGCCTCAGAAAAAGAGGATAAAAATACTGAAGATAAAACAGCAGTAGAGGAAACCGAGAAAGATAGTGACTTAGAGGAAAATGTAGATGAAGAAAGTGAAGAAGCCTCTGCACCTGAACAGGAGGATGAATCACAGGCAGTTATCACGGAGGGGGATGGATCTTCTAATGTACTTAGAACGATTGAGAACCCTGCCTGGAAGCCTGTAGGTACAGTACAAACGGGTGAACATGCACCTGTGTATGATAGCTCCTCGGTGGATTGGCAGGAAATGCTAAAGGCCATTTCTTATGCTACTGGATTAGAAGAAAGCAATATGACTGTATATTGGTTAGGCCGCGATAAAACATCAGGTAATGGGACGTTCAGTACTGTGGCATCCAAAGATAAGACGCAAAAATACAACGTATACCTTGAATGGGTTGATGGCGAAGGATGGAAGCCTACAAGGGTCGAAGAGCTTTCTGAAATTCAGTAGAAGAGTAAAAAATAGGATGGGGTCCCCATCCTATTTTTTGCGTTTAAAGTGAACCACTGCAGTAAAGTATGTCTGACCCTTTTCGTTAGCGTACATTTGATGGGAGACTGAATGGATACCTAAAAGAATTGCTTTGTTTTCTTCAATTTTTGCCTCGATTTTCTTTTCCAAAACTTTAAGATCTGTTGCATCAAAAAATTCTACTTTATCCTCAATTAAATCAAGTTTAAAATTCATCATGTGTATCATCCCTTCTCTATGTATATTTTAGTAATTCCTAACCTTGTAAGCAATGAATATTTCAATGAGAGTGGAAAATATGATAACAAGTTCGCGTTTAATTCATAGTATACAAATAGGAATTATTAGAATGTTTGGAGGTTAATTGCTTGGGTCTGGAATTTTTAGATGTGTTTGAACAATGGGCTGATTCATATGATGAAAGTGTTCGCGGAAATAATCGTGAATATAAAGCAGTTTTTGCAGGGTATGAGCAAATATTAGAAGCTGTCACAGCACTATCAATGGGAAATGTGGTTGAGTTTGGTGTTGGGACGGGTAATTTGACAATGAAATTGCTTAATTCAGGTCTAAATGTTATTGGTTTTGAGCCTTCCGTTCCAATGAGGGGAATCGCAGTGGCAAAGCTTGGATCAAATGCAATAATACTTGATGGTGATTTTCTTCATTTTCCTGAGATAATGAATGTTAATACAATTGTCTCCACATATGCATTCCATCATCTGACGGATGAGGAAAAGGAAGAAGCAATTGCCAAATATGGAAAGCTGCTTTCAAAAGGTGGTAGAATAGTGTTTGCGGATACGATGTTTGAATCAGTGGAAGATTATAATAATTCAATCGTAAAAGCAAGAGAAGAAGGCTTTCATAACCTTGCAAATGATTTGGAAACAGAACATTATACATCCATTCCTATTCTAAGAACTATTTTAGAAAAAAGTGGGTTTACTGTTGGATTTAAGCGCTGTAATGATTTTGTCTGGTTAATGGAAGGAGAAAAACAATAAGAGAGAGGTTTAAATATGAAAATTGCCATCATTGGAGCTATGGAAGAAGAAGTAAAATTATTAAGAGATAATATTGAGGGGCAAAAACAAGA
>JAPSKD010000198.1 GCA_031177865.1 Bacillus sp. (in: firmicutes)
CAATCCGCTTAATCATTCCCATTTTGATTGGAGTCTATACCCTTGACCGTGCAATCATCCAAAAAGATACAACCCTTTTAATTCAGCTAGTCATTATTATTGCCGGATTATATGTATTTTCTTATATTGTTAATGCACTAAGGATCCGCTGGATGAATCAGTTAGGGCAAAATGTCATTTATGATTTGCGTAAACATTTATTTACACATGTCCAGTCCCTATCTCATCGATTCTTTGACCAGCGCTCAGCAGGATCCATTCTTGTACGAATTATGAATGACATTAACTCCTTGCAGGACTTGTTTACAAATGGGGTTATCAATCTATTAACGGATTTTCTCTTGTTGTTTGCGACCATTTTTATTTTGTTTTCAATCAATGCAAAACTTACGATTGCTATCATGGTTATACTTCCAATTATGTTTTTCATTTCTACAAATCTACGAAAAAAAATCCGCTTGTCATGGCAGCAGGTGCGTTTAATCCAGTCAAAGATAAACTCACATTTAAATGAAAGTATTCAGGGCATCCGTGTTACGCAAGCATTCACACAGGAAAAGGAAAACAACCAGTTTTTTAATGCGCTTAATAAGGATAACTATGAAACATGGAAGCAAACTGTCCGGAAAAATGCCATGTTTGGCCCTTTTGTAGAAATAACAAATGCTATAGGAACAGCTATTCTGATCTGGTATGGGGCGTTTCTTGTCATGAATGGGGAATGTACCATTGGAGAATTTGTCTCATTTGCCTTTTATTTAGGGATGTTCTGGGAGCCAATTTCACGGCTGGGGCAGTTGTATAACCAGCTTCTCATTGGGATGGCGTCATCCGAGCGAATTTTTGAGTTTTTAGATGAACGACCGATTGTGGCAGAGGCCGGTAAGCCATTGGTCCTTCCTTCCATTCAGGGGCATATTGATTTTGAAGATGTAGAGTTCTCTTATAATGACTCACGAAAAGCATTAAACGGCATTTCTTTTTCTATCAAAGCTGGTGAGACAGTTGCGCTTGTCGGTCACACAGGATCTGGGAAAACAACGATTGCAAATTTAGTCAGCCGATTTTATGATGCCACAGCAGGTGTTGTCAAGATTGATAACCATCCGATTCAAGAACTGTCTATTGTGAATCTTCGTTCACAAATTAGTGTGGTCCTGCAGGATACATTTATCTTTTCAGGGACTATTATGGAGAACATTCGATTTGGGAATCCGCGAGCGAGCGATGAAGAAGTAATTGCCGCAGCACAAGCGGCGGGGGCAGATGCATTCATTGTTAACCTTTCAAATGGATATCAAACAGAGGTAGAAGAGCGGGGGAATGTTCTATCCGTTGGTGAACGGCAGCTTCTCTCCTTCGCGAGGGCAATCTTAGCTCATCCGAAGATTCTTATTCTTGATGAAGCAACTGCCAGTATTGATACGGAGACTGAAGTGAAAATACAAAACGCGCTAAGGACTTTACTAGAAGGAAGAACGGCGATTATAATTGCTCACAGGCTGTCAACTATTAGAGAAGCTGATAAGATCATTGTCCTAGACCACGGGAAAATTCTAGAACAGGGAGATCATAAGCTATTAATGGAGAAACAAGGGGTTTACTATGAATTGGTAAAGGCGCAATACAAAATGTAAATCGATAAGGCTGCCTGTCGCTCTCGTATATTGTCGAAGATCCGGCTATCTACGAATCAACGAACAAGACTTGAATATCGACCCATACCTAATAACCAATAATAATAATGAAATAAAAGAGGCTTTCCAAAAAGTCAGGTAACTGACCTTTAGTAGCCTCTTTTATATTGGTGATTTTTTTTGGCTGGTTAAATAGGTCTGCTGATCGTCCACTCCAGGAGCTTCGCTTTCCGCAGGCGTGCCGGGGTGACTGTTAGAACCAAACGTTCTTGCTTCTCTCTTTTCTATAAAATAAAGCAGAGTACTCTAAATGAGCACTCTGCATCCAAAAACTATGGGTTCGGATATCCGTAAACTTCAAATTCAAAGATCCTTGCAGCCTGGTCGCTGCCTTGGGTCGGCTTTTCAATCCATAAGCGGACAAATCGGGCATTAGTTAAAGAAATACTATGCTCGGAAACAGCCTCAGTATTATCCGTTATATGAACTGCTTCTGTCCAGTTTTCTCCATCCAAACTTACTTCGATTCTAAAGCCCTGCGTATTAAAGGCCTGCGGTTCACCGCCTGCTTGGGCATGACGAACCATAAACTCGGAAATTGCATATTGATCACCGAGGTCAAGCTTTAACCAATGAGGTGCCTGTCCTAATGCACACCACTTACTGTTATCTGTTACCTTTCCATCAACAGCAAAGCTTGGTGCTTCAGAAGGAGCACATTGTCCGCTCGCAATAGCAGTCTTATTCAACGCCACATTTTTAATCTCGTTAGCGGATTCGGAAATGGTAATCCATGCTTCTCTAGTAAGGACACTTTCACCTTCACTATTTTTCGCAATCAAGGTTACGGAATAAACACCTTCCTCTGAATAGGTGACAACCGGATTTTCCTCATTGCTTACCGCTGGAGTTCCACCCTGAAAATGCCATTCGACTTCTTCGGTTACCTCTGAGGAGGCATTGGAAAACTGAACTGGTTCCCCTGGAGCAGCGATGGTTTTATCTGTACGGAAATCTGCTTCCGGCTTTGGATATGGCGGCCATTCAAATGTCACCTCAACAGGTTCGCTGCGCGTATACTCCTTGTTTACAGTGACAATTTCTAATACGGTTTGGCTTTCCTTTTCAAATCGCTTCATGGCAGATATGAAATAAACATGATTTGGTGTAGCACCAACGAACTCTTTTTCATTGTTTGGTAATCGGCGATAGATCTCATAATGGCTTACATCATCCGCTTCAGATGGATCCCAGGCAAGTGAGATATCGGCATAAATCCCTTTATCAAAAGCAATATTACTTACCTTTCCTTGCTGAGGAGAATTTTCATTTTGTATCTCTTTTTTGTTGTAAACTTTGATTTCTCCAATATTAATTTCATAATCTTTCAATTCTGTGCCGCTTTCAGCCAACAGCGAGATTGCTGCAATTTTTTTACCACTGTATTTTTTCAGCTTAAAGGTTTCTGTCATCCATTGATTGTTACTATGTTTTTTTACATCTAAAAAGATAAATTGATCTGGATTGTCAATAAAGCTGACTCCAAGCTTCATGTGTGGATTTTTCGAAGCTGTTTTGTATGTTAGTGAGATCTCCGTATCTTTTTGGATTGGAAGATTGGTTTTATAAAGCTTAAGATGAGTAGGGTTTTTTGGATCAACTGCTCCGGAAAGCCTTAAAGAACTTCCCCCGTAGTAAGCGGTTTCCCAATCAAAGTCAACGTCGATATCTTGTCCGCCTTCCTTAAGCCAGCGCCAGGTTGGGAGGATATCTTGAAGACTGCGGTTATTCCAAGATTGTTTATTTACGACTTTTCCATCAACGGAGAAAAACTTGCCGCTTCCGGTATTAAAATGAGTAACAAACGGTAATTCGTGAATCGTTGTTTTTGCATTAAAATAATGGGCCATTCCTTTCCAAGCACCATTGCCCATTGTATTGGATGGGTTTCCGGAGTTCCCAATCCAAAATTCATTTTCCTTCTGGTAAAACTCTGCCATTGTTGCTGCTGTTTTAAAAGCCCAGTCAGGTCGGTAAATACCTAAAGAAGTAAAAGGTGTTTTGCCCTCGGGGAATATACCCTGCCAAGGAATAGACGTGCTGGTTCCTTTTGCTTCGACATCAATGCCCGTATATAAATCATAGGGATTTCTTCCAAGCTCCTGAGCTTTGATAAAGGAAGACTCTTGGTCACGCCACCAGAAGTTTAAAAACATGCTATCAGAAATACGTGTTTCACCGTCTTGTAAAAAGCTGCTGTTTTTATCCGTTAAATGATTTTGCCAGCTAATCTTCCCATCCTTCGTCATCGAATCGTACCACATGATCTGCATACCTTCCGGCTTCTGCTTCTGCAGATAAATGAGGAATTCTTTTGCTTTTTTAGCGGCTTCAGGGTCTCCACCTTCTGTTTCCTGGTTAATAAACCAGCCGTCAAATCCATAGTAGCTGGCCACTTCAAGCAGCTTGTCGGCTGCAGGGAAGGAGCCATCCTCTCTTTGACTCAGCATTTGCTCGAACCACTCATACTTTCCGCCGTATACCGTTGGAGGAAAGAAAACGTTCCCTAAAATCGGAACGCCGTTTTTGTGAGAAGCGTCGATTACATCTGCACTTGGTGGGACGATTATGCCTTCACCGGACGATCCCGCCCAATACACCATTAAATCGACATATTGCCAATAACTGAACGTATTCGCAAAAAATTCTTTCCCGCCTTGAGAAGGTACACCGCTTGTGTTTGAGTTAAGTGCAGACAACGCCACTAGTTTGGCTTCTGATTGAGCATTGTCATTCACTCCATATAACACTTCCCGCTTCGCTAATGGAATTTGACTGCGGTTAAATTCCGCATCCGGGTCATTCTCTGGCGACCAATTCAATAATTGATCGGGAAACCAATACGATGATTCTGGTTGTTTTGCATAGCTTACATTCGGCAATAACAGCAGTAAACATAAGCCGAAAAAGACAGCCATCCACGAAAGTTTCTTTTTCAATCGATTCACTTTTTCATCTCTCCCTTATTACTATTTTTATCTGAAGCTTGGACCAAGCAGGCTTCCCTTTACCTGTTTTATACCAATGAAAGCACTTTCAAAAATAAACATAAATAAAAACACACTTGTCTTCTTCTACAATATTCGGAGCGATTAACCCCGTCAATGAACCATAAAAATGTGATATAGTTTTTTCATAATTTCTATAATTAATCCATAAAACATCCTCGAGTAAATTAACATATTCGTATTTTGATAATTCGATATTTTGATAAAATAATACCAGTGCACGTGTGTGCCGAAATTTACAAAATAAACATTGTTGATAATGAAAGTACATTGTAGACCAATGGCATTATGTAATTTAGGAATATATTAGCGGAGAGAGGTATTTTAGGAAGGTATTTTTGGAAGGGCTTTAAATATCTAATTGGCTTCATAAGAAAAGGAAGGGAGCCCCTTCCTTTTTCTCACTGAATTGCTTAGTTTTTATCAACTTTTATGACATAAATGGCTGGTGTTTCCCCTCCTGCCATTCAATTAACGAAGGCGCGCTATAATCCAGATCTGCTCAATTTATCGTACTTCCCAAAGCAGATGAGACACTGTAAATGCAGCTTCTGTTTTTTGTTTTACTTCTTCAACGGTGACTCCACTAGCTGTTTCGATCAGGACCATACCATTTGGTGTAAAATCAAAGACGGCAAGATCGGTAATGAGGCGATTTACTACTTGTTTACCGGTAAGTGGAAGCGTGCATTCTCTCTTAATTTTAGATTCACCGTGTTTGTTGACATGTTCCATAATAACGACGACCCGTTTGGCACCATTAACAAGGTCCATAGCCCCACCCATTCCTTTGACCATCTTTCCTGGAATCATCCAATTCGCAAGATCACCATTTTCGGACACTTCCATGCCGCCAAGGATTGCTAAATCGATATGACCGCCGCGAATCATCGCAAATGATTCAGCACTGTCAAAAAAAGAGGACCCTGGAACCGTTGTAATCGTTTCTTTTCCGGCATTAATCAAATCTGGATCTTCCTGACCATCTATCGGGTAAGGACCAATACCGAGCAGACCATTTTCAGATTGTAATAATACGTTGAAATCCTGAGGAATCTCATTGGCAACAAGTGTCGGCATTCCGATTCCAAGGTTAACATTCATTCCATCCTTAATTTCCTGCACCGCTCTTTTCACAATCGTTAAACGAGTGTCTCTCATCTTTATCCGCTCCTTTTTATCGAATTATGCCTGAACAACTGTCCGTCGTTCAATCCGTTTTTGATAGTTAGTACCAACTAAAATACGCTGCACGTAGATACCTGGTGTGTGGATTTCATCTGGGTCTAGCTCACCCGCTTCGACGATTTCTTCGACTTCTGCAATCGTGATTTTACCTGCCATCGCAGCGAGTGGATTGAAATTGCGTGATGTTTTACGGTAAACTAGGTTGCCTAGCGTATCGGCTTTCCACGCTTTTACAAGAGCGAAGTCCCCAACAATTCCGCGTTCAAGCAGATAGGTTCTTCCATCAAATTCCTTCACTTCTTTTCCTTCGGCTATCGGGGTTCCAATACCTGTTGCCGTATAAAAACCTGGGATACCTGCACCGCCAGCTCGTATACGCTCGGCAAGGGTGCCTTGTGGAGTCAATTCCACTTCTAGTTCACCGCTTAAAAATTGCTTTTCAAAAATTTTATTTTCTCCAACGTACGAGGATACCATTTTCTTAATTTGCTTGTTTGCTAGGAGCAGCCCTAAACCCCAGTCATCAACTCCGCAGTTGTTACTGACCACCGTTAAATTTTTTGTACCTTTATCCTTTAAGGCTTGAATAGCATGCTCTGGAATACCGCATAAACCAAAGCCGCCGACAATTAAAGTAGCTCCATCCTGAATGTCTGAAACCGCTTCCGAAAAAGAAGTAAATAATTTACTAGATTTCATCTATTTTCCCTCCTGCTAGTCTGAATATTCTATTACCTAGTAGTTTACATGCTGTTTATTTATAAGTAAAATACATAAAAAGAATAAATAGTATGAATATCTGGAATAAATGGAGGAGCTAACGTGGAACTGCGTGATTTAAAATCTTTTATGGAAGTGGTGATTCATCAAAGCTTTACTAAAGCGGCCGCTCATTCCTATCTTTCACAGCCTACTTTTAGTAAAGCTGTTAAAAAGTTAGAAGAGGAATTGAAGGTAGAACTGTTCGACCGCTCAACCCGTCATTTACGGTTGACCGATGCCGGCCAAATTGTTTATGAGCAGGCACAAAAGGCATTGGAGTCCTTGTCTGAGATCACCAACCTGCTTGACGATTTGAAGAACGTTACATCAGGTGAAATCAAAATAGGTATTCCACCGCTAATTGGTACATTGTTTTTCCCTAATATAGCGAGGAGAATTCAGGAAAAATACCCTAATGTTTCCCTGCATTTAGTGGAACGAGGTGCAAAACTAATTGGTCAGCTTGTTGAAAACGGACAGGTCGACCTCGGTATTATCGTGCTGCCAGCTGACACATCAAAGTTTAATGTGCAGCCATTTATTACAGATGAGTTTGTTCTTTATGTACATAAAAAGCACCCGCTGGCAATGCGGAGCACCGCTGCTATCAGCGAGTTAAAAGAAGAGAAGTTTATTCTGTTTTCAGATGAGTTTACACTGCATGACTATATTAAAAATGTTTGTCTCGAGGCAGGATTTATACCTGAGATCTCGTATCAGAGTTCACAGTGGGATTTAATACTTGAGCTTGTTTCCTCTGAATTTGGCGTAACGTTGCTGCCAAAGTCGATTTACAGTAAACAAAATAATCCTAATGTTCAAATCGTGCCGCTAGCAGAGCCAACCTTACAATGGAGACTTGGCATCATTACGAAAAAGGAGGCATATCACTCGTTTGCCTTGAGAGAAGTTTTAAAGATGTTTTAAAGTGGATCGTCCATAACTACAAAGCAAAAGATTATAAAAGAAAGGCGATTTTCAGTTCTAAACTGAAATCGCCTTTTTTATTTTGCAATCATGTAGTAAAGCTGCCAAACGAAAGTATTTTAGTGGACTACAATTTTTATGCTTTTAACAAGGTTTTAGAAAGAGAGATATATAGTCTGTCACTGGATATTTCTCTGCCCGGTTGTTTCAATATTAGGTCAATTTTTCCTCAATACTATTTAATTTTACTAAAATCTTTTGATGTCTCTTAACTATGTTTACTACATTACTTAAGTAAATCATTGAAGGATTCACCCCATATTTCCCAAAGAATTGCTAGGAGTACTGTGGTTTATTCATAGTGTTTACCACTAAAATAGAGTGTAATTCTACCATTTTAAAAAGTTTGATAATTATAAATATATAAAAATATTTTTAGTAAAATTTATAATGAAAGCATTTACTTTTAGTAAAACTGTTATTATAATAATCCTATAAACTACTAGGAGGGATAGAATGAACGTACCAAAGAAAATGAACTTGTTTTTCCTTTTTACTATTGTAGCCACAATGCTGTTATCTGCTTGCAGTTCATCCGATACAAACGGAGAGAAAGCGGAGGATGGGAAAGTCAAGTTAAGGTTTGCGACATGGGATGTAGGTGATGATGTCGAGCTGCAACAAGGGTTAATTGATCAATTCAATGCTGAAAATAGTGATATTGAAGTAGTTTTGGAAGCGTACGGCGGAGATTATGACACGAAAATAACTGCTGGTATTGGGGCCAAGGATGCTCCAGATATCATGTATATGTGGAATTACCCTCAATACAAAGATGCTTTAGAACCGCTTGATTCTTATATAAAAGATAGAGGGGAAGAATACAAGAGTAATTTTTATGAAGCATTATGGAACTATAACTCTGTTGGAGAGGATATTTACGGTCTTCCAGTAGGATATACTACACATGTTGTTTACTACAATAAAGATTTATTTGATGCAGCAGGACTTGAATATCCAAAAGCTGGTTGGACATGGGAAGACTTACAGGAAGCAGCTAAGAAGCTAACAGATAAAGAAAAGAAAATCACTGGTTTTGCTTTCCCAGGTCAACCTGACCCTTATGATTTTGAAATGTATTTATGGGGTAATGGTGCTTCTTATGTAGATAGCAAAGGTAAATTAGATGGGAACTTGAATTCTAAAAAATCAATTGAAACGTTTACAATGTTCCAAAATATGTTGGAAGACGGTAGCGCTATTACCACAGAAGGCTGGGGTGATACCGAAATGAAAACAGGCAGAGTTGGGATGTTTATTAATGGAGCCTGGTACCTTTCCGCATTTAAAGAAGCTGGAATCAACTATGGTGTTGTTGAAATCCCTTCATTCGGAGATAACCCAAGTGCAAGTATCGTAAGTTCCTCTGGTATTGCTATGTCAAAGGATTCTAAGCATAAAGAAGCTGCCTTTAAATTTATGGAATTCTGGACAGGCGAACAAGCAAATAAAGCACGACTATCCTTTGAACTACCAGTATTAAAAAGTGTAGTTGAATCAGAAAAGCTCCAAGAAGATCCAATTAAGAAAGTATTCTACAACATGTTAGAACAAAGTGAAGGATATACACCAACATCGTTTGTAACAGAAGACTGGAGTAAGCTATCTGAGGATTTAAGCTTAGTGTTTGAACAAATCTTCAATCCAAGTACACGTGTTGATCCTAAGGAAGCTTTAAATAGTGTAGCTAAGTAAGATTGTCCATTGATCTCAAGTGAGAATATATCATGGCAGCATGATATATTCTCATTTTGTTAAAAAGGTTTTTACTATCTATCGGATTCAAAAAGGTCAAACCATTAAGAGGGAATTATATGTTTACTAAAAAGAACAAA
>JAPSKD010000199.1 GCA_031177865.1 Bacillus sp. (in: firmicutes)
TTCATGTTATCCTGCCTGCTCTGACATTAGGTGCGGGGGGTGCGGCCATTGTAGCCCGAATGACAAGATCAAGTATGCTTGAAGTTATTCGTCAGGATTATATCCGAACAGCTCGTGCTAAAGGGGTACGTGAAACTGTAATTATTTATAAGCACGGATTACGTAATGCGTTAATTCCAGTTATTACAGTAGTTGGATTACAATTTGGAGCTTTACTTGGAGGGACTGTTCTAGTTGAATCAATCTTCGCTATTAACGGACTAGGAAGAATGATTGTCGACTCGATTCGAATGCGGGATTTACCAATGGTTCAAGGCGGGGTATTAGTTGCCTCTCTTGTTTTCGTCGTAGTGAATTTGATTGTCGATGTACTATACCGATTCTTTAATAAACGGATTGAATTAAATTAAGCAGGTGGTGAATAGGATGACGGAGAATAACAAACCGATTTTAGAGGTAAAAGGATTAAAAACACATTTCTTAACAAAGCGTGGAGTAAGTAAGGCGGTTGATGGCATCGATTTTAGTTTGCATAAAGGGGAAACCTTAGGAATTGTCGGTGAATCCGGCTGTGGAAAAAGTATAACATCTCTTTCCATTCTGCGTTTAATCCCCTCCCCTCCTGGCAAAATAGCTGGCGGACAAGTTCTGTTTAAAGGAAAAGATTTGGTGACAATGTCTGAAGATGAAATGAGAACGGTCCGTGGAAATGAGATTTCGATGATTTTTCAAGAACCGATGACATCATTGAATCCTGTTTTACCGGTTGGAGAACAAATTGCTGAAGCGTTACGAATGCACCAAAAAATGGGACGTAAAGCCGCGTGGGAAAAGGCAGTAGAAATGTTAAAGCTTGTTGGGATCCCTTCCCCGGAAAAAAGGGCAAAACAAGAGCCTTTCCAATTAAGCGGCGGAATGCGTCAGCGTGTCATGATTGCGATGGCACTTGCATGTACTCCTGAGGTATTAATTGCAGACGAACCAACAACAGCATTGGATGTAACGATTCAAGCTCAAATCCTAGAGTTGATTAAAGACTCGCAAAATAAGCTGGGCATGGGTGTTATTATGATTACCCATGATTTAGGTGTCGTTGCCGAAACTTGTGATACGGTAGCCGTCATGTATGCAGGTAATATTATTGAACATGCACCAACCGAGAAAATTTTTGCTAATCCAAGACATCCATACACACAAGGTTTACTAGATTCACTGCCTAAAATTCATGAAGATCAGGAAGAATTACAAACGATTGAAGGCAGTGTCCCTAGTCCCTACAATATGCCTGCTGGCTGTCGCTTTGCTTCAAGATGCCCTCATCAGCAACCGATTTGTCACGAACGGCAGCCAGAGCTTATGGAACAAAATGATGGTGTAAAGGTTCGCTGCTGGATGTATACAGATCAATGGAAAGCAAAAATGGTAAAAGAGGAGGCTGTAAAATAATGCAGGCTGCAGCAGATAAGAAAGTATTATTGGAGGTAGAACATTTAAAGCAATATTTTCCTGTTAAAACAGATTCCCTTTTTAAGCCTAAAGCCTATGTACAAGCGGTAGACGACATCTCCTTCAAGCTATACGAAGGAGAGACTTTAAGTATTGTAGGTGAATCTGGCTGCGGAAAATCCACAACCGGCCGTGCGATTTTAAGACTTGATGAACCTACAGATGGAAAGGTTTATTATTCAGGGACAAACATTTTAGGATTAAATAAGAAAGAAATGAGAAAGCTTAGAGGGGATTTACAGGTTATATTTCAGGATCCTTTTGCTTCTCTTAACCCGAGACAAACCGTTAAGCAAATTTTAAATGAAGCCATGGCCATCCAAGATGTAGTGGAAAAATCAAAAAGAATGGATCGAATGCTTGAACTACTTGGCTATGTCGGGCTTCCCCCAGAGGCACTTCAGCGCTACCCTCACGAATTCAGCGGCGGTCAGCGTCAACGGATTGGGATTGCCAGAGCTCTTGCAGTTAATCCTAAACTAATAATCTGCGATGAAGCTGTTTCGGCCTTGGATGTATCTGTTCAAGCACAAGTCTTAAATCTACTAAAGAAACTGCAAAAGCAGTTTGGCCTTACCTTTTTATTTATCTCCCACGATTTGAGTGTAGTCAGACATATTTCTGATAGGGTCATGGTTATGTACCTTGGGAAAGTCGTTGAGATTGCAGATAAAAAAGATTTATTTGATACACCACTGCATCCATATACACGGGCTTTGCTATCATCGATTCCTGTACCAAATCCGGAATTAAAACGGGAGCGGATCATCTTAAAAGGAGACGTCCCCTCCCCTATTAATCCGCCAAACGGCTGTCGATTCCATACCCGCTGTCCATTTGCAACAGAGAAATGTAAAACAGAAGAACCAGCTGTAAGAGAATTGGATACAAATCATATGGTCAGCTGTCATTACGCAGAAAAATTTATGTAAGGTTATTTTCTAATAATAAGAAAATCAGGTAAAATATTATATTAAAAAAGGGAGAACCAAAAGCCTCCCTTTTTCTTCATCCAAAGGAGAATTTCGGTTATGTTAACAGTTGAAGCTTTCTCCCTAAATATTATGATTGCGGCTCTTGCACCTTTATTAGGGGCATTTACATTGCTTTTTTTATTTATTTTTGAAAAGCGAATTGACCTGCTGGAAAAAAAAACACGGGAAATTGCTTTAGAAAGAGAGCTGCAAACGGCCCTTTACAACCAATTGAATCAAGAGATTCAGCCTCATTTCTTTTTTAACACATTAAATTCGATATTAAGCTTAGCAAGGCTGGATCGAAAAACAGAATTAATCCGATCGATTGAGACTCTATCAAAGCTGCTTAAATTTAAATATCAAACAAATAACGCTTTTATTACTATCGATGAGGAAATAACCTATGTGAATTATTATTTAGAAATACAAAAAATACGTTTTCGGGACAGGCTGCATTATGAATTTTCAATCGATCCAAATGTAAACCAAGCCATTACCATCCCGTTTATTATTCAAACCTTTATCGAAAATGCTTTTAAACATTCTTTTGAGAAATATGTTGGTGAAGCCTTTTTAAAAACAACCATTGAAAAACGGGAAAAAGACATCCTTATCACAGTATGGAACAATGCGGTTGAAGGTCCTGAGGAACTGTCACCGGATAGAGGACTTGGTTTAGAAAACATTACAAAAAGGCTAGAGTTGTTATTCCCGGATGGTAAAACATCTGTACAATTAATCAACTTAGACAATGGGACAAGTGTTTTAGCTACTTTTCCATTTATACTGAAATCTGAAATTTAAGGAAGGTGAACATTACGAATGAATATCCTGCTAGTTGATGATGAACCGCTAGAATTAGAGCAGCTCGAGTATTTAATCCTTAAAAAATTTCCAAACTGGAAGATTTTCAAAGCTCAAGATGCTTCCATAGCACTCCAAATCGTTAAGCAGCATGACATCTTTCTTGCATTTCTAGATATTCAGATTCCTGGGAAGAGTGGATTGGATTTAGCTAAAGAACTAACAAAAACGTATACGATTGATATTATAATGGTTACTGCTTTTCAAAATTTTGAATATGCTCAAACTTCGATAAGACTTGGGGTCGTGGATTACATAACCAAACCAATTATTGAAGATGAATTAATGGGTGTATTAAGCAAGTATGAAAGATTAGGGCGTTACTCAGAGCAAATTGTAAATGCGATTAGCATTATTCATGCGGAATACAGTGAAAAATTAACGTTAAATTATTTAGCTTCTAAAATTCATATTAATGCTGCTTATTTAAGCAGAAAATTTCATGAGGAAGTTGGGATGGGCTTTTCCGAGTATTTAAACGAGTTTCGCTTAAAGGAAGCTCAAAGAATGCTTGTTGAGTACCCTGATTTAAGTATTAGTACGGTTTCTGAAAGGTGCGGTTTTAACAGCCAGCATTATTTCAGCCAAATTTTCCGAAAAATGACAGGACAATCACCAAGGGATTTTCGCTTAAGGGAGACATTCCATTGAAAAATAATGATTATCAGTTATATATCAGTGGTGCCATTAAACTCGGGGTAAGCTTTGGAGTTGTTAGTTTATTAGCTCGATGGGTAACAGGAAATACAATCCTTTCCTCTCCCGAGACCTTGATTAAATATGGTCTTATCGGTGGAATTGGATACTCACTAGTGGGGGCGTTATCCTCTATTTTATTTGGATTTTTGGCAAAAAAAATCCGTGACAATTACCCTGGTCATCACACGATCGGAGATGTTTTAAGACAAAAATTAACACCAAGTGGATATTGGTTCATGATAACAGTCCTTATCCTTACATGCTTTCATTCCTTATTTGTCCAAGCATGGGGCGCAGGAATTCTTATCCATATGATTTTTCCGATTCCTCATTTTATTGGGTTATTGCTTTTTTTAGCTTTTTGTTTTTTTATCGGAGGAGTCGGGGGCATGCAGCGCCTTCACCAGGTGGCTGGTGTTAATGTCACCCTTATTTTTGCAACCGTCATTATTATCCCCGTCTACTTTTATATTCAGGAAGGGGTTTATCCTGTTTATGACGGAATTAAGCTATATCATCCTTATTTATTGTATATAAAGAACACGGATGCCTATTGGTTTATTTTTACAGCAATCTTTGTCTTTTTTGGTCAAATTTTGATTGACCGTGCATCATGGCAAAGAATGTTTATCATTCAAAAAGAAAAGGTTCAAATAACCTTTACCTTAACAGGATTAATTTGGGCAACCATCCCACTGGCTTTATCCTCCTTGTTAATGATTACAATTTTCGGCAGAAGTTTTGAAAATATTTATTCCTTGTTCTCTGAATTAGTCAACAGAATCCAATCATCAATACTAATCGTCCTATTTGTTGTCTTTATTTTTTGTTCAATTGCTTCGGCCCTTAGCGCAGAATTACATGCAACAACTACCCTTTTTGTAAAAAATATAATGGAAATGTTTTTTACTCTAACAAACGAAGAGAAATGGAAATACACCTATATTTTTTCAGGGGCAGTATGTATATGTTTACTTGTAATCGTCAGTATTCTTACTCCCAGTCCGCTCACGCTATTATTTTTCACTGGGAATATTTATGCGGCGATGATTAGCCCAATTTTATATATCATCCTTAGTAAAGGTGTTCTTCCTTTCATAGTCCCCTTTTCATCCTTTATTGGAGCTATTGGAGGCTATATTTTAGTAACGAGAACAGAAGACTTTAAAGGAATATGGCTTAGCTTTACGATTTCAACAGTTCTTTGTTTACTTGTCTTAATCTATAAAACAATAACAAGAAATAATAGTAAGGTACTATAGGGGGCGGTTTGTTTGGGACAAAATCATGCACTTATCGAAAATCAAGCCCATTATAGCCCAGATTTATTACCAACTCCATCTGAGGCTAGAACATGGAAGATAGGTCAATTTTTCTCTATCTGGATGGGCTCTGTTCATAACGTGCCTTCCTATGTAACAATTGGCGGATTCTTTGCATTAGGCTTATCTAGTTGGCAGGTATTCTTTATCATTATCTTTTCTTCCATATTACTATCAGTCATGATGGTATTGAATGGGCATGCTGGCTGCAAATATGGAATTCCATTCTCTATTCTGCTGCGTGCAAGCTATGGAAAAAAGGGTGCTCTCTTTCCAGGGGTCCTAAGAGGCGTTATTGCCGCAATTATGTGGTTTGGTCTTCAAACCTTTGCAGGCAGTCTAGCCATTAGTATTTTAATAGGGGAATTTTGGCAGAGTATTTATCTTTAGGTGGAGGTTTTAACTTTTTCGGACTTAACCTTTCTGGCCTCCTTTCCTTTCTACTCTTCTGGATCATTAATGTTTTATTCATTTTTGCTGGTATCGATAGATTAGGCAAGTTAACAAAAATTGTATCCCCATTAATTTTTGTGGTTTTTGGCGGAATGGCTATCTGGTCCATCAAACTCGCGGGTGGAATTGAACCAATAATAAACTATAGTTCAAGAGGGGTCCAAGGAAATAGTATTTTCGTTCTCATAAGTTGTGTTTCGGCAATTATGGCAACCTGGGTTGCACAAATTCTAAGTGTGTCTGATATTACTAGGTTTTCTCGTTCTAATAAAGATCAGTCAATGGGACAGATTTCTGGGTTGTTTATTACGTATTTATTATTTGCTGTAGCAAGCATTTCAATCATTGTAGGTTCAGAGATTGCTTTTGGAGTTCCGATTTGGAATGTACTTGAAGTGGTGGATCGATTCGATAGTAGATTTGCCATTACCCTTTCACTTCTAACGATTTGCTTATCAACCTTATCAGTTAATATTGTTGGAAATATCATACCCGCCGGTTATCAACTGGCTTCTCTTTTTCCAAAAAGACTGAATTTTAAAACAGGAGCTTTAGCTGCAACCATTATCGGTATACTTATTATGCCTTGGAAACTAATGGAGAACCCGACAAGCATATTCGCCTTTTTAAATATTGTAGGAGGATTATTAAGTCCCGTCATTGGTGTGACGCTGACGAATTATTTCCTAATTTGTAAAAAAGAAATTAATTTACAAGAATTATATTCTAGTAACCACAATCGATATTCAAACGGGATTAATTTCCCCACTATGCTTGCAACCATCTTCGCAGGCATAATAAGCTTAATGGGTAATTTTGTCCCCTTACTTGGTCCGTTAACAAGTATTTCTTGGTTTACTGGGATATTTCTAGCCATTCCTTTATATTTAGCTTTAAATTATTTTAATAAGCAATTTGAATTAAACGCAATAAAGGAATAGAAAGAAGAGGCTGATTCTAAATGGTTGTCACTTACCAACCATTAGAATCAGCCTCTCTTAATTATTATTGGTTATTTAATTGAAACATCATTAAGTTCTAAATATCCAGCTGCACTAATTCTAAATCCTTCTACATTTTTTGAAATGGCTGCTAAATTTTCTATAACACGGACAGGAATAAAAACTGCATCTTCCATTTCTAATTCCTGTGCTTTCCTATAAAGCTCCTTACGTTTTTCTTGATCCTCTTCTTTACGAGCAGCTTCTATTAATCCATCAACCTCTTTATTACTATAAAAGAAGGTATTCCCAGCTGCCCCTTTTGAAGCAGTATGGAAGAGATTATATTGGTTATAATCAGCGTCACCGGTTGCGTTTCTCCAGCTGCTGATAAACATTTGTGTATCTCCATTATTTCTTTGCTCAACGAATGCCCCATTTTCCATTACCTGTATTTTTACATCAATACCGATTGTTTTCAATTGTGATTGAAGGACCTCTGCAAGATTAATTCTTTCCTTGGCATCCATCGTCAGCAATGACGTTTCAAAACCATTCGGATAACCTGCCTCAGTAAGCAATTTTTTTGCTTCATTTAGATTATATTCATAAGCCTTTAAACCTTTATTATATCCAAATACTTGGGATCCTAAAAGAGAATTGGCTTTCATTCCGATGTTGTTAAAGACCCCTTTGATAATCGTATCCATTTCAACAGCATGTGAAATTGCTTTACGGACACGAACATCATTAAATGGTTCATTCTCATAATTAAAACCGATATATTCAGTACCAAATCCTTCGCTACGATAGACCCCCATTGTTTGCGAAGCTTCTACTGTGTCCTTCATCGTTACAGAAAGCGGTTCAGCTATATGGGCTTCACCTGTTTCAATCATCGAGATTCTTGTTGTTTCTTCAGGCACAATTTTAAAAATAACTTTATTGACCTTCGCTTTATCACCAAAATATTGATCATTTTTAACTAATACAATTTCTTGGCCTGGAGTCCAGGAGTCAAATGAAAATGGTCCGGTTCCATTTGGTTCATTAATGATGTTCTTGCCAAACTTCTCAATCGTTTTAGGACTAATAATTCCCCCCTCATGACTAGCTAGGATGGAGAGTAAAGGTGAAAATGGCTCATTTAAGATAAATTGAACGGTATAATCATCGATGATTTTTACTTCATTTACCATTTTAAAGACACCTGCTCTAGGAGCACTAACATTAGGATCTAAAAGTCTATTAAAATTAGTTTTGACAGCGCTTGCATTAAATAGTGTTCCATCATGGAATATCACATCTTCTCTTAGTTTAAATTCCCAGGTTTTATCATCCACCTGTTTCCATGATTTCGCCAATAATGGCTGGATTTGAGAATCTTTATCCCTTCCTACCAAGCCCTCATAAACTTTTCCATGGGTTATACTTGCTGCATTGATCGTATTCATAAAATGATGATCTAAATTCTCTGCGTCTGATAAACGAACAATTACCAATGTACCGCCATTCTTCGCTTTATCTCCCTGGTCAATTCCAGTTGTCCCGGCATTTTTATTTGTCGAACAACCAGAAATCACCATAACGATTAATAGTACTAGAAAAAATTTTCCGATATTTAATTTTTCTTTCATGAACTCTCCTCCTTGTTCATCTGGTTTTTCAGCTAATCTAATTATAAAAAATATTCAGACTATTTTTGTCGAAAATCTTTACTTCAATTTTCGTTATCTTTACTATTTTTAGTAGTTTCTTGTCGTCCTAAAAGTCTACTAAAAACACTATCAAAAAAGAGGATGAAAAAATCCATCCCCTTTATCATTGAATGACCGTTAAATGAATAATTATTTAATGCAAAGAACCACAAACTACGTTACCTTTATAGATAACTGCTTTACGTTTTGATCGTCTAGCTATTGCCTCTGCCGCACAGCTGGCTTCTACAAGGACGATATTCGCAGCATCACCTGCTTTGGGCCATAACTGGTTCCCCTCCTTATCTAATAGAGTTTTTCCACCTGTAATATACTTTAACGCTTGACCAAGTGAAACCTCATCTGTCCATCTAAATCGTTCAAGCAGACGTCCAGCCCTCTCCAGTACATCACCATTTCCTGTAGGCCACCAAGAATCAAAGATATTATCGTTCCCTACGGCCACATCCACTCCACATTCATTTAATAGGTTTACCGGTGGAATATTCCGTCCAATTGGAAGGCTGGTCACAATAGAGATTCCTGCTTCTCTTAAAATTCCTGCCATTTCAATTGCTTCTTCTTTCGAGACATCTCCTAATCCGAACGCATGGCTGACTGCTACTCTTCCTTCCCACCCTGCTTGTTTGGTTAAATAAGCAAGTCGTTTCATTGTGAAAGTTCCTAAGTGACCAGGGTCATGTAAATGTAAGTCGATATCAGCATTTCCTTCAACAGCCAAATCAATCAATTGTACTAATGATGCTTCGATATTATTATCCACCGTTGCCGGATCAACAGCCCCTACAATCCCTGCACCGTTTCTTACTGCTTCTCTTACTAGTTGAACAGTACCAGGACGCAGCAAGCCATGCTGGGCAAAGGCAACAATTTCTGCACTTAGCCTATTAGAATATGTTTCTAGTGCATGCCCGACACCTTCCAAATT
>JAPSKD010000200.1 GCA_031177865.1 Bacillus sp. (in: firmicutes)
CAGACGGCATTTATGTTGATTGTACTTTAGGCGGGGCTGGACACAGTTCCTTGATACTATCAAAACTTACTGATAACGGAAAATTGTTTGCCTTCGACCAAGACGAAGTAGCTATTGCCAATGCAAAAGAGAAATTGTCCGTCTACGGTGAGCAACTAACAATAATCAAGAGCAATTTCTTATACCTTAAGGAAGAACTTGAACGGCTTGGGATTGAAAAAGTTGACGGGGTCCTATATGACCTTGGTGTTTCCTCTCCCCAATTAGACACTCCAGAAAGAGGGTTCAGTTATCATCATGATGCACCACTGGACATGAGGATGGACAATGATGCGGATATTTCAGCCTATGATGTTATTAACCATTGGTCTTACGAAGATTTAGTTAGGATCTTTTTTCGCTATGGAGAAGAGAAATTCTCTAAGCAAATCGCGCGAAAAATAGAGGCTAGAAGAGAAATTAAGCCAATTGAAACTACATTTGAGCTAGTTGAACTTATTAAGGAAGGGATCCCTGCCCCAGCTAGAAGAAAGGGCGGACATCCGGCTAAGAGGATATTTCAGGCGGTTAGAATTGCTGTTAATGATGAATTAGCGGTTTTCGAAAAGTCTTTGCAAAAAGCAATCGATATCCTAAATCCAGAAGGAAGAATCAGTGTTATTACTTTCCATTCTTTAGAAGACCGGATTTGTAAAGCGGCTTTTAAAAAGGCAAGTGAAACACCAGATTTACCGCATGGTTTACCTGTGATTCCTGAAGAATTTAAGCCGATTTTAAAGCTTATTACCAGAAAGCCTATTCTTCCTTCAGAAGAAGAATTAGAACAAAATAATCGTGCCCGATCTGCAAAATTGCGGATTGCGGAAAAACTATAAACAGAATAAAAAAATAACCATGTGGAGGGGAAAGAATGAGTAGTCTTGCCAGGAAATTTCAGCAACAACAGCAAGTAGAACGGACAGTACAGGAACAAAGTATTGTGAAAACAAAAAAGCACTGGCTTACACCTGGGGAGAAAATAATCGGAGTCGTGTTTACAGGGTTGGTTTGTTTTGGTGCCGTCCATCTCATCTCGAATCAAGCGGAAATTTACCAGGTAAATAAGGAGATGCAGGAGGTCCAAATCTCTATTAATGAGCTGAAAAAGGTAAATAGTGACCTCCAGGTACAGGTAAGTGAGCTTAGTTCGTACGAGCGGATTTATAAAAAAGCAACACAAATGGGGCTTGTAAAGAACGAAAATAACGTCAAGGTTGTGCACGAGAAATGAACAAAAAGCAGCCATATATGAATGTCGGAGCAGCCGGATTGTTTGTAATATTCGGCCTGCTCTTTTTTGTATTAATTTTTAGATATTTTTCTATACAAGTTACTGGTGAGGTGGGAGGATTTTCCCTAGCTGCTAAGGCTCAGCAAAAGCATACGAGTGAAGGGACGCTAGAGGGAGTCAGAGGAGTGATTTATGATCGTACAGGGGATGTTATTGCAGAGGATACAACTGCTTATACCTTAGTGGCTGTCCTCGATGAAAAAATGACTACCAATCCAAAAAAGCCTAATCATGTGACTGACCCAGAAAAAACAGCAAGGGAATTAGCAAAGATTATAGATATGAAGGAATCAGAGATTTATAGCATTTTAACCAAAGATCAATTTCAGGTTGAATTTGGGAAAGCGGGCAGAGATATATCCCATCAAACTAAAAAAGAAATTGAAGCCTTTAAGCTGCCAGGAATAACGTTTAAACGCGACTCAAAAAGGTTTTATCCGAATGGAGTTTTTGCTTCTCACTTAGTAGGTTACGCTGACAGAATTGACGAGGTGGATGGAACCTATAACTATGTTGGGAAAATGGGGATTGAAAAAACGTTAGACAAAGAGTTAACAGGCAAAGACGGGAAGATTAATTATGAAAGTGATTTATGGGGATATTTGCTTCCTAACGGAGAACAGAAGGTTTCCCCTGCTCAGAATGGAAATGATGTGTACTTAACGATTGACAAGAAGATTCAAACCTTTTTGGAAGACGCTATGAACAAAGTAGTAGAGGAATATAAACCAAAAAAAATTATTGCGATTGTCGCTGATCCTAAAACAGGTAATATCTTAGCCATGGGACAGAGACCTTCCTTTCACCCTAAAACGAAGGAAGGGATAGATAACAGCTGGCACAATGAAGCAATCGAAACTTCTTTTGAGCCTGGTTCAACGATGAAAATCTTTACGCTTGCTGCGGCAATTGAAGAAAACAAATTTAATCCCAATGATCGCTTCCAGTCTGGTTCTTATAAAGTAACATCAAAAGATAAGCCGATACATGATCATAAGAGATCTGGCTGGGGAACAATTTCATATCTTGAAGGAGTCCAGCGCTCTTCGAACGTTGCTTTTGCAAAAATAGCAAATGAACTATTAGGATTTGATAAGTTCCGTGAATATTTGACTAAATTTGGTTTTGATAGCCCAACAGGGATAGATTTACCTGCTGAAACCACAGGAAAAATTCAATATACTTGGCCAATTGAAAAAGCAACCACCGCATATGGACAGGGGACTGCAATTACGCCCATTCAGCAAATTCAAGCGATGACTGCGATTGCTAATAATGGGAAAATGATGAAGCCGCAAGTGATTGATAAAATTGTCAATCACGACACTGGTGAGGTAATTAGAGATGTGACACCTGAAGTTGTTTCGACACCTATTTCCGCTGAAACGGCGAAGGAAGTCCGTGATATTCTTGAGACGGTAGTGACAAATAAGGAAACAGGTACGGGGACTCGATATCAGATTGATGGCTATAATGTTGCAGGGAAAACAGGAACAGCAAGTATTCCTGATCCAAAGGGCGGTTATTTAGATGGTGAGGATGATTATATCTTTTCATTCTTAGGTATGGCACCAAAAGATGATCCGAAGTTAATTGTATATGTTGCTGTCCAACAACCGGAGATCGATCACTATTCCATGGGGGCGATACCCGTTTCACTTGTTTTTAACCCTGTGATGAAAAATAGTTTACAGTATTTAAATATTCAGCCTTCACAGCAAGAAAAAGCCTCAACTACCAAACTGGCCGATTTAGTGGGTCAAAATGTATCAAAAACAGTTAAACAACTTGAGGAATCAGGCCAAGAAGTAGTTGTTTTAGGTAAAGGGGAAAAAGTGACGGGTCAGCTTCCTGCAGCAAATACAAATGTTCTTGAAGGTGAGAAAATAATTATCCAAAGTGATGGAAAATTGTCGGCACCGGATATGACAGGATGGTCACTCAGAGACGTAATGAAGGTCGCGAAGGTATCGGGAATGAAGCTGAATTCTACAGGCAGCGGTTACGTTGTAAAGCAAAACATTAAAGAAGGTGCTTCCTTACGCAAGGGAGATTTTCTGATTGTTGATTTAAAAACGACGGCAGAAAAACTGGAAATAGAAGCAAAAGAAGCCGAGGGAAACACCGAAGTATCTGAGGGAGAATTAGAGAATCTTCCAAGGGATTAATAGTGATAGAATAGTAGCGTAATCGTTCTAATTGATTTAGTACAAGCATATACATGAACGAGTAGGATAAAGGAGGCTCGTTCATTTTATGCGTGTTTCAAATGTAACTGTCCGTAAAAGGTTAATGATTGCAATGTTCGTAGGAATTCTAATCTTCTTAATCATTGATGTACGACTTGGTTATGTACAGTTTGTTCTAGGTGATATGTTGACTAATCAGGCAAAGGGTTCATGGAGCAGAAATATTCCTTTTGAACCAGAACGCGGGGAGATTATAGACCGTAATGGTGTGCCATTAGCAACAAATATTAGTGCTCCAACTGTATATGTGGTACCGAGGCAGGTTAAGGACCCAGCAACTACTTCCGAAAAATTGGCATCAGTCTTAAATATTCCAAAAGAAAATGCTTACCGGCAGATTACTCAGGGCGAATCCATCGTGAGGATTAAAGAAGGAAGAAAAATTTCTCATGAAAAGGCAAAAGAAATCAGGGCCTTGGGCCTTGAAGGGGTATATATAGGAGAAGACTCAAAAAGGCACTATCCGTTCGGAAGCTATCTTTCTCATGTTCTAGGATTTTCTGGGGTGGACAACCAGGGGTTAATGGGATTAGAGCTTTATTACGATAAAGAGCTGAGTGGTGAAAGAGGCTCTGTTAAGTTTTATGCAAATGCTAAAGGAGAAAGAATGAATGACATGGCTGACGATTATGAACACCCAGTTGACGGCCTTGATTTAAAGCTTACAATTGATACAAAAATTCAAACCATTATTGAGAGAGAGCTGGATATTGCGGAAGCAACCTATAATCCAGATGGAATCATAGCGATTGCAATGGATCCGAATAATGGAAAAATTTTAGGGATGTCAAGTCGCCCAACCTTTGATCCAGCTAACTTTCAAAACGTTCCACAAGAGGTGTACAACAGAAACCTGCCTGTATGGTCAAGCTATGAGCCTGGTTCAACCTTTAAAATTATCACTCTTGCTGCAGCTTTAGAGGAAGGTAAAGTTGATTTAGAAAAGGAACATTTCCATGATTCAGGTTCTGTAGAAGTAGCTGGGGCAAGATTGAAATGCTGGAAAAGAGGCGGTCATGGAAGTCAATCCTTCCTTGAGGTCGTGCAAAATTCATGTAACCCTGGTTTTGTGGAATTAGGGCAAAGATTAGGTAAAGATACTTTGTTTAAATATATTAAAGACTTTGGTTTTGGACAAAAGACAGGGATAGATTTAGCCGGTGAAGGGTCAGGGATTTTGTTTAATTTAAATCGAGTTGGTCCGGTTGAATTAGCGACCACGGCGTTTGGTCAAGGGGTTTCGGTGACGCCGATCCAACAGGTTGCAGCAGTAGCGGCAGCGGTAAATGGCGGGACTCTCTACAAGCCGTATATTGCACAAGAGTTAATCGATCCAGTGACAAAGGAAGTAGTCATGAGAAATACACCTGTTGCGAAAAGAAGAGTAATTTCTGAAGAAACATCCAAAGAAATCCGCCATGCGCTTGAAACTGTAGTGGCCCAAGGTTCAGGGTTTAGGGCATTTGTTGATTCCTATCGGATCGGCGGTAAAACAGGAACAGCTCAAAAAGCTCAAAACGGCAGATATTTGGAAAATAACTTTATCGTTTCCTTTATGGGCTTTGCTCCTGCAGATGATCCACAAATCGTTGTTTATGTTGCCGTTGATAATCCGAAAGGCGGACTTATTTTCGGTGGAACTGTAGCCGCTCCAATCGTTGGCAGTATTATGAAGGATGGTCTTATGGCATTGGGGGTAGAACCTCGAAAAGATCAAATTGAAAAGGAAATAAAATGGCCAGATAGGCCATTGATTACTCTGCCTGACTTAACGGGTTTAACTAAGTTAGAAATCACAGAACAACTGCTGAATCTTAAAATTGATGCAAGTGGTGAAGGTGATGTTGTCGTCAGGCAGTCCCCAGAAGCAGGGTCAAAAGTCAAAGAAGGTTCAACCATTAGACTTTATTTCGATAAAGATGAATAAATAATTAGTAAAAACATTTGAGTCAGGCGGCCGGAATGATTTCCGCCGCCTTTTTCTTTGAAAAAATGAAGTAGGAAATATCAAGGATAAATAGCATTCTACTGTGTTTTGCTGTAAAATAAGGTGAATCTTTTATAAGGTAATTTTTTTATGTAAAAAGTGGTAATTTTCTAAAGGCAAGAGAGGATTTGAGAATATGAAACTACATGACTTACTTCAACATTTGCACCTTCTCGTTCCTTATCAAGGAACAAATCCAGAAATCACTTCGATTGAGAACGACAATCGAAAAGTGCAAAAGGGAAGTTTATTTATTTGTATTAAAGGATATACGGTTGACGGTCATGATTTTGCGGAATCAGCAGTGAAAAATGGTGCAGTGGCAGTGCTGGCTGAGCGGGAACTTTCACTATCAGTACCGGTAATAATCGCTAATGATACATCCCGAGCAATGGCAGTACTGGCTGATGCTTTTTATCAACATCCAACAAAAAAACTGCATTTAATCGGAATAACAGGGACAAATGGAAAGACAACCACAAGTCATTTAATTGAAAGAATATTTTCTGATGTAAATCGGTGCACTGGTTTAATTGGAACCATGTATACCAAAATTGGTGACCAGAAGTTTGAGACTAAAAATACAACGCCTGAAAGTCTTGTCCTCCAAAAAGGTTTCCAACAAATGCTTGAGCAGGGCGTTGATACAGCCATTATGGAAGTTTCATCGCATGCCTTACATATGGGAAGAGTCCATGGCTGTGACTACGATATAGCGGTATTTACAAACCTCACCCAAGATCATTTGGATTATCATAAAACAATGGAAGACTATATGCAGGCTAAGAGTTTATTATTTTCTCAGCTAGGAAACACATTCGACGTTAATAAACCGAAATTTGCAATCTTAAATGCAGATGATCCCGCTTCTGATTTGTACCGTAAATCTACAGCAGCGATTGTTTATACGTATGGAATTGATAATAATGCGGATTTCCATGCAAGAAATATTCATATGACTTCTGCGGGGACTTCCTTTGAAATAGTAATAAAAGAGAAGAGTTATTCCATAAACATTCAATTAATCGGGAAATTTAGTGTTTATAATGTATTGGCTAGTATTGCAACTGCGTTTGTTTCAGGAATACCCATGGATAAAATTATCGAGTCAATCGAGAGTGTTAAGGGAGTAGACGGCAGATTTGAGCTAGTAAATGCAGGTCAAAACTTTACCGTAATCGTAGATTATGCTCATACACCTGATAGTTTAGAAAATGTATTGAAAACGATACAAAGTTTTGCAGATAAGAAGATTTTTGTGATAGTAGGCTGCGGTGGGGACCGGGATAAAACGAAGAGACCAGTAATGGCAGAGATTGCTTGTCGTTATGCTACAAATCCGATATTTACTTCAGATAACCCAAGGAGCGAGGATCCTTTAACCATATTAAAGGATATGGAAGAAGGTGTCATTGGGAAAAGTTACATCACAATACCTGATAGAAAAGAGGCAATTGTAACGGCAATCAACCAAGCCTCTGCTGGTGATGTGATCTTAATTGCTGGTAAAGGTCACGAAACATACCAGATTATTGGCAGTAATGTTTATGATTTTGATGACCGACTGGTTGCTCGGGAGGCTATCGAGGGGAGATAGAAATGTATTTAGCGTTTAATGATTTAGTAAAGTTATTCTCTAATATAAGGGGTATCAAAGAAGCGGATCATTTTTATATTACGGTAACGGACGATGCAAAGGCAATGCAGACGAGAGGTTTATTTGTACCGTTAAATGAGGATTCGGGGGAACTTTTAGAGGCAATTGCCAACGGAGCGATTGCTGCCATTTGGGATAATAAGAAACAGCTGCCCAAATACACACCCAATCACTTTCCAATCTTTTTTACTGATAACCCAATTGAAGCTGTTAGAGAACTTTTACAATTTTACATTGAAAAAATGGACGGAGATAAAGCAGAGAAAATGAATATGACTAAATTCGTATTTTTGAATAAAAAACTTCTCAAGGAAAATAAAGAAACATATGATATAGCTGTAATGTTGGATAAGATATCACATATAAATCCAAAAGATGATTTCGAAAGGAGGGGATAAAATGCTGGAGCAAGTTATATTTTTCACAATTTTAATGGGGTTTCTGATTACAGTACTGCTTTCTCCAATTTTTATTCCCTTCTTAAGAAGGTTGAAATTTGGACAAAGCATCCGCGAGGAAGGGCCCAAATCCCATCAAGTAAAAACAGGTACACCAACGATGGGTGGAATTATGATTTTATTCTCTATTATTATTACCACTCTAGTAATGACAGGGAAATTTTCTGAACCAACGGTTAAAACTTACTTACTTATCCTTGTAACTTTTGGTTTTGGATTACTTGGATTTTTAGATGATTTTATCAAAGTGGCACTAAAGCGTAATTTAGGATTAACCTCTAGACAAAAGCTGTTAGGGCAAATTATAATTTCCGTTATTTTTTATCTTGTTTATAAACAAAATGGGTTTCCTACGGAAATATCTGTTCCTGGAAGTAATTATTCCATTGAACTTGGCTGGTTTTTTGTATTTTTCATCGTCTTTTGGCTGGTAGGTTTCTCGAATGCAGTCAATTTAACAGATGGATTAGACGGATTAGTTTCAGGTACAGCTGCTATTTGCTTTGGTGCATATGCTGTCTTAGCCTGGAACCAATCGCAAATGGAAGTGGCAATCTTTTCAGTTGCTGTAGCAGGGGCTGTCTTAGGATTCCTTGTTTTTAATGCCCATCCTGCAAAGGTGTTTATGGGTGACACCGGTTCGCTTGCACTTGGAGGGGCGATAGCGACCATTGCTATTCTAACCAAGTTAGAGTTATTGTTAGTCATAATCGGCGGCGTATTTGTCATTGAAACGTTATCAGTTATTTTACAGGTCATCTCTTTTAAAACAACTGGTAAAAGAATATTTCGTATGAGTCCACTCCATCATCATTACGAGCTAATAGGCTGGTCAGAATGGAAGGTTGTTGTCACGTTTTGGAGTGTTGGATTAATATTAGCGATACTAGGTATCTATATTGAGGTGTGGTTATAATTGAAGCAGATAAATACGTATCTCCATAAAAAAATTCTAGTGGTTGGTTTAGCAAAAAGCGGGGTTACAGCTGCAGCGCTCTTACATAAGCTTGGTGCGTTCGTAACCGTAAATGATAAAAAACCATTATCAGAAAATCCGGAAGCTCAAGGGTTATTAGAACAAGGAATTAAAGTCATTTGTGGTGAACATCCCGTAGAACTTCTTGATGAAGGATTTGAACTTATCGTAAAAAACCCCGGCATTCCTTACCAAAACCCAATCATTGAAGGGGCACTGGAGAAAGGGATTCCTGTACTGACAGAGGTAGAGCTTGCTTACCAAATATCAGAGGCGCCTTTCATCGGGATAACGGGAACAAATGGAAAAACAACCACGACAACACTTATTTTTGAAATGTTGAATAAAGGCAAGAAGAACCCATTAATCGCCGGTAATATTGGAACGGTAGCATCAGGTGTGGCGGAGGAAGCTACAGCGGAAAATAATATTGTTATCGAGTTATCCTCTTTTCAATTGATGGGAATACAAACATTTAATCCAAAGATAGCCATTATTACCAATCTTTATGATGCACATTTGGATTATCATGGTACGAGAGAAGAGTATCACAAAGCAAAAGCGAATATTACTAAAAATCAGACTAAAGCAGATTACTTTATTTATAATGCAGATCAGCAGGAAGTACGGGAAATTGCCGAGAATTCACAAGCCACTATTATTCCGTTTTCAACTAAGAGGGTCCTAAATGAAGGGGCTTATATTCGTGAAGGTTGGATTTGTTTTAATGGTGAAAAAATTAT
>JAPSKD010000201.1 GCA_031177865.1 Bacillus sp. (in: firmicutes)
GTAGAAGCATCCTTTGCCGACCAAGAAACTAAAGAATGGTGCTTGGCAAAATATTAAAAGAAAATTAGACTTAAAGTGACAAAAAACAGTCCCCGAACTCGAACATATCTTTTAACTACCATAAAAGTAAACTTTTGTTTTTGAAGTATCGTACTTAAACTATCGGGTGCAAGAGTTTAAGAGTGGGGATCGCTGCGGCGGTCCTTTTTACTTAGAGGAGGCCAATAAGTTTGCAAAAGAGGTAGATAAATTTTTTGAGGTATAGATACTCTAAATGCTCAGTTTTTGACTAAGTAATGGAAGAATGAATAATTGTAAGGAAGTCTAAAAAAAGATTAAATGAAGAGTAGAAGGTGTTATAACGTGTCAAATATTATCAAGGCCGTTATTTTATTCTGGTTTAATCAAATGGAGAAATTAGGATCTAAAGAGATCCTGAGCTTAGAGATAACTTACTATACTATTATTTAGACAGAAAGGATCAAAACTAAAAGGCAAAAAACTATTTAGATTTTTTTATAGAAGAATTAACACGGTTTTAAAAACGAAATTTTTGTCAGGAACGGAGCTACCATTAAGGTAGCTTTTATTTTTAATAATGAGGTTAGCTGAACAAGTTTTAAATTGAAAAGTTTAATAATAATAAGAAAATCTTAAGATTTACATATAGCGTTTGTTAAGATTTCATGGGTATCATGATTCTAGAAGCGAAAAATAAAGGAGATACAAATACATAGATGGGAGTGAACGTTCATGAACATATTGGTCTGTGATGATGATAAGGCAATTGTGGATGCAATCGGAATTTACTTAGAAAATGAAGGCTATCACATATTTAAAGCTTTTGACGGAATCGAAGCGATTGAAATCATCGATACTCAGGTGATTCATCTGATTATCATGGATATTATGATGCCGAGGATGGATGGAATACGAGCTACCATGAAGATTCGAGAAGAAAATAAAATACCATTGATCATGCTTTCGGCCAAATCGGAGGATTACGACAAAATATTGGGATTGAATATAGGAGCGGATGACTATATCACCAAGCCTTTTAATCCATTAGAGCTAATCGCAAGAGTGAAATCACAGCTAAGAAGGTATACCACTTTTGGTGGCCTTGAAACCAAGAGTAATGTCTTTCGAACGGGGGGACTGGTCATCGATGATGAAAGTAAAACAATCACCGTCGATGGAGAAATCGTCCACCTTACACCGGTACAATATAAGATTGTAAAGCTTCTGACCGCAAATGCCGGAAGGGTTTTCTCCATCGAGGAGATCTATGAGAAGGTATGGAATGAAGCGGCCTTTAATCCGGAAAATACGGTAACCGTTCATATCAGAAAAATCAGAGAGAAAATAGAGATCAATCCGAAAGAGCCAAAATATTTGAAGGTGGTGTGGGGAGTTGGTTATAAAGTTGAAAAAATATAGTCATTCTATTCCAACAAAAATAATCGTTTTTATGATTATGATTACTTGTATTACGGGTGTCATCAAAGCATTTGTAGATGTTGAGGCAGTAAATGATGGCGATCTTGGTATCGTTTTTGAAGAAAACTACTTTACTAGCCAGGCATATGTGGAGGAAAGTGAAACCATCGTTAGCAGCTTAACCAGACTGATTGGCGAATATAAGAGTGAGGAACATATTTTAAATGGAGGGAGTATTACGGAGGACGAATTAAGAGGCGGAGAGGATCCCTTATTTTCGGATTTTGTGAATCTATCCAAAAGTTATAATCCAAATGCTAGTGAAGCGGAAAACTATGAAAAGTTTAAAACCGAATATGCCGATAAGATTGGGCAGGCAAGGGATAGGCTGATAAAAAATGATTTAAGGGAATACCATTTACTATTGCAGAATCTAGAAGAGGTTGAGGCTCCATTGTATTATGCCAGTGATGGTGTGAACGAGTATACAAACACAACGACAGAAAAAGAAATGTTTAAAACGTATCCTTCCTATATGATGTTTGAGGAATATAAAAGAGACATATATCCAAAAGAAATAAAAGAGAATGAACATTTCTATTGGATTACAGAAAGAATAGATGAATTGGATCCGGAAAGCCATGTTGTTTCGATTGCTTTTACAAAGGAATATTTAGATGAAAAAATAGAAGAATGGAAAGAAAATAAAGTACTGACCAAAGCTATTTTTTATAGATTATTAGCCTTTCTTGCAGGATTTATCATTTCGTTTGTTTATCTGCTGCTCGTGACCGGAAGAAAGTCATTTAAGGATGAAGAGCTACGCATGCATGCAGTTGATAAATTATATGTTGATCTGAATATCTTGCTTGGTATGGGAATAGTATTCAGTTGGGTTGCCGTGTTGGAAGATGTATCTTCTCCAAATATCGATATATTGGTCATTCCCATCACGATTCCGGTTTCTGCGGCAGTGTTCGTGCTGATTCTATCACTGGTAAAGCATGTAAAGAATAAAACCTTCTTAACGCATACGTTGATTTATCGAATGTTCTATAGGCTGTTTCAATTTGTAAAAAATGTATACGATAGCGGAGGCGTTGGGGTTAAGACGGTATTAATCGTCATCGGCTATCCACTATTGATTGCCATCACGTTTTTTATGTTTCCGATCACCATCGGTCTGGCAGCATGGTTTGCCTTTAAGCGCGTCAAGTCATTTTTGGCCATAAAAGAAGGAGTAGAGAGGATTAAAGATGGGGATATTCAGCATAGCATCAGCGTGGACGGGAATGGAGAGTTTGCAAAGCTTGCTGCTAATATCAACAGTATCACCGATGGTTTGAAAAAAGCGGTTGATAGTGAACTGAAAAGTGAACGGCTAAAAACGGAGCTTATCACCAATGTATCCCATGATATCAGAACACCTTTAACTTCTATTATTACCTATGTGGATCTTTTGAAAAATGAAAAGGATCCATCAAAGGTAAAGGAATATATCGAAGTCCTCGATCAAAAATCTAAAAGGCTAAAAATACTAACAGATGATTTATTTGATGCAGCAAAGGCTTCGAGTGGAAATATTCCGGTTACTTTGGAGAAAATCGATATCATATCATTAATATCTCAGGGGCTAGGGGAAGTAAGTGATAGGATTGAAGAGCTACATTTAGAATTTAGATTCAATCATCCAAAGGAAAAGGTCTATGTTTCTGCCGATGGAAAATTATTATGGAGGTCCATCGAGAACATATTATCCAATATCTTCAAGTATGCGCTCAAAGGGTCTAGGGTCTACATTGATATCCAAGATGTAGAGAACGAAATTCTTCTCACATTTAAAAACATTTCAGCTTACGAGTTAAATATATCAGCAGATGAATTAATGGAGCGTTTTAAAAGAGGTGACGAATCGAGATCCAGTAGTGGAAGCGGGTTAGGGCTATCGATTGCGGAAAGCCTGATTGATATTCAAAAGGGAAAATTTACTATTCAAGTGGATGGAGATTTGTTTAAGTCGATGATCTACCTGCCTAAATATAAGGATTAATAGCGTTTTTAAAAAAGAAAAAGAATTGGAATAGGATATCGTAGGAGATGTCCTATTCTTTTGTAGGCAGGCTCACATTTATGGGATTTACCGAAAGTTAAGAATTTCTTAATGATTCTATTAAACTTTTCTTAGGTTTTTGTCTGTATAGTAATATCATAGAAGTTTTTCGTGGGAACTTTTGAGGAGGCTAACTATGACAGAAAAAAAGGTGTATATTCTGTTAACAAATACAGGTTCCTTTTAACAAAATTGATTAAGCTCTATACGAAAAAACCATATAATCATGCATCCATAGCCTTTGATTACGAGTTATCAGAGGTATATAGTTTTGGGAGAAAAACAGCTCGAAACCCGTTTATTGGAGGGTTTGTAAAGGAGGATGTTAAGGCAGGTCTATTTAAACAAGCTGACTGTGCTATTTATACCTTTACAGTGTCAGAGGTTCAAATGCAAATGATAAGAGACTATTTACTAGAAATTGAAGCACAAAAGAAACATTATCGCTATAATTTTATAGGGTTATTCGGTGTCATGTTTAATAGGCCTATTAAAAGAAATAATGCATTCTTCTGTTCTCAATTTGTTGCCTCTGTATTAAAGGAAGGAAACATCATTCACTTTGATAAGCCGCTATCCCTTATCGCACCATCTGACTTTCAGAAAGTCACTAAATTTCAATTAATGTATGAAGGCAAGCTAAGGGATTATTATAATGAAAATAAAACAGAAAAGTTCGTATTCCTTTTAAACTAGAAGATGTTAAGGTAATCCACTTGAGAGGGAACCTTCGTTAACATTAATCATCACGACAATCCCCGAACGAACCGATCTACAAACTAATCCTTTTCAAATTCATTAATAACGATGTCCGATTTGACTTCCTTTATACCTAGCGAACAGCTCAGTTTTGTTGAATTCATTTCGATTGACGAAGTGTTTTCCACTATGCTAATTTGTATGCATGCCACCCGTCTATGGGTTTAGATTGAACGAAAATGTAGACGCTAACTCATGAATGGAAAAAGGGTGAATAGAAAGGCGAGAAATAGTGAATAAATTAACAGGTACAAAACGGTTGCAACTAGCTTTACTCTTAGGGTCGCTTTCATTATTAGGTCCTTTTACCATTGATACGTATTTACCTTCATTTCCTACCATTGTAAAGGAATACCACACAACTGCTTCTTTAGTCCAAATTAGTTTAACGACTTGCCTATTAGGTTTGGGATTAGGTCAATTGATTATTGGACCCATGAGTGATGTTCAAGGGCGCCGGAAGCCGCTCAGAATATTCCTCATTATGTATTTAATCGCTTCTGTGATATGCGCGTTTGCACCGGATATTTACACCTTTATCGGAGCTCGTTTCATGCAAGGTTTTGCAGCAGCAGGCGGGCTTGTTATTTCTAGAGCCATTGTTCGGGATGTCTATAGTGGAAGGGAACTCACCAAGTTCTTCGCTTTATTAATGTTGGTGGGGAACCTGGGACCGATTGTGGCCCCGATTGCAGGCGGGCTGATCCTTGCGTTTACCAATTGGTCAGGCGTTTTCATTGTTTTAGCTTGTATAGGGATTATTTTGGTTTTAATTGTTACATGGAAACTGGAAGAAACATTACCGAAGGAAAACCGTGTCCCAAGTGATATTTCACAAATTGTGAAGAATTTTGGCTCTTTGTTAAAAGACCGCCAGTTCACTGGATATGCCCTTACACAAGGCTTCATGGTTGCAGGGATCTTCGCATATGTTTCGGGTATTTCCTTTGTCTATCAAAATATCTATGGTGTAACTCCCCAAGTGTTCAGTCTATTGTTTGGAGTCAATGGAATTGCACTCATTGTTGGAACTCAGGTGGTTGGCCGCTTTGCAGGTGTTCTCTCAGAGAGGACCTTCTTAAAAATTGGGTTATTGATTGCAAACTTAGCAGGCTCGGCTTTATTGGTGGCTCTTCTAGTTAAAGCACCCCTGATTGCCGTTGTGGTTCCTATCTTCTTTTTTGTTTCTTCAATCGGAATCACTGGTACCACTTCTTTTGCATTAGCAATGGAGGCACAAGGACATATTGCGGGAAGTGCTTCAGCACTATTAGGACTCCTTCCCTTTGTACTCGGCTCATTAACGGCTCCACTCGTAGGAATTGCCGGAGAATATTCAGCCATTCCAATGGGGATTATCATGTTTTCAGCAAGCTTATTGGCTTTCTTATCTTACTATGGCTTAGTTGGAAAACCTTCTTTAAGGGTTCAAGCTACAAAATAATTAAACTCGAGTGAAAAAGGAGAAATGTACATGAATTTTGTTACTCTAAATAACGGTTTAAAAATGCCACAGCTTGGATTTGGTGTTTGGCAAGTAGAAGATGATCAAGCCACTCAGGCTGTTGAAATCGCCCTAAAAGTCGGTTATACATCGATTGATACGGCGATGATCTATAAAAATGAAAAGGGCGTTGGAAAGGCAATCGCTGAATCTTCTATTCCACGTGAAGAGTTATTTATTACGACGAAGGTTTGGAATAGTGACCAAGGCTTTGAAAAAACGTTACGTGCATTTGATGAAAGCTTGGACAGATTAGGTCTTGATTATGTCGATTTATATTTGGTTCACTGGCCTACTCCTCAATTTGACCAGTATGTTGACACCTATAAAGCTTTAGAAAAGCTTTATCATGATGGTCGAGTGAAAGCTATTGGGGTTTGTAATTTTGAAATTGAACACTTAGAGCGCCTTTTAAAAGAATGTGAAGTAGTCCCGGTAGTGAATCAGATTGAGTGTCATCCATACCTTGCTCAAAATGAAATCAAAGAGTTTTGTACAAAACATAATATCTTTGTAGAAGCGTGGAGTCCTCTAGATCAGGGAGGAGAAGTGCTCCAGGACGAAGTCATTCAAAGGATTGCTGCGTCACACAGCAAAACTCCAGCGCAAGTTGTGTTACGCTGGCACCTGCAAAATAACACCATCGTCATTCCAAAATCTGTTACTCCATCAAGAATTGAAGAAAACTTTAATGTGTTTGATTTCGAATTAACGACAGAAGAAATGAACGCGATAAATGAACTTAATCGTAATCGCCGTAAAGGTCCACATCCAAACGACATGCAGGTTCGATAAAAATATCCTTTAGACGATTGACTCTGACCCATTCTAGCTTTCAACTGGAATGGGTTTTTTTGATTACTTTTTTGGAGCTTATACATAAGAATCAATAATTGGAACCAAGATAATAGGGTTGCTTTGCTTTCATTTTTGCTTCTATTGAGCAATATATGGGATTTGTAGAATTTAGAAAAGGAATGAATCAATTTTACCTTTTCCTTATTGATTTAGTCATCGTATTTATTTCTTACTGGTTTACGAAATTTATCCTTAAACTAAAAAATGGGGTCAAATCCTAAAATATTCTTAGTTTCACAGCTAAAAATGTAAATTATTAGGTATATGAAAATACACCGTAAAAATCTGCGGTGTTTTTTGTTTCCAAAAATAAGTAGCCCAGTTCGATATGATATGAGCTGAGCTATTCTCTGTAATTATATAAATCCGAAAATTTTTTGAATCATAAATCATAATCATTACGTTTTATATTGACAGAAAATTTAAAGCATAGTATATTCATAAACGTATAAAAAAGAATGATTACGATTTATATAGAATTTAAAGTCCTTTTTAAAAAAATTTACGAAGGGTGATCAATATGAGGACCGTTCTTTAATCTTGTTTCTATCTGCAGTATGTTACCCGCTAATATTCATGAATTTATTGGCTTGTAATATCCTAGTACCTATTTTTGCTCATTTTATTAACTATTAAGAGGGAAAAGGAGAGTTTTATTTATGAAAAAAGACCTTATTAAATCAATCGTTGCTTGTTCCTTATTAGGTATACTGCTGGCAGGGTGCCAAGAAAAAGTAGATACACCTGATAAAAATGCTTCTTCTGATTCTGAATCTACAGAAAGTACCGAGCATTCCCATAATCCTAGCCAAGTACATAGTCACGATGATGAAAAAAAGCAAGAGATATATTCAGGGATATTCCAAGATGACGAAGTTGAAGATAGAGAATTATCAGATTGGGAAGGAGATTGGCAATCAGTCTATCCATTCTTATTAGATGGAAGTTTAGATGAGGTCTTACAGAAAAAAGTAGAAACAAAAAAAGATAAAACCTTTGAAGAGTACAAAGAATATTATAAAGTCGGGTATAAAACCGACATTGAACGAATCGTTATAAAAGATAGTACTATCACATTTTATAAAAATGGAGAAGGAAAAACAGGAGAATATGAGTATCATGGATACGAAATTTTAACTTATGAATCTGGAAATAGAGGAGTTCGTTATTTATTTGATTTAGTTGGAGAAGTAAATGGGGTCCCAAAACATGTCCAATTCAGTGATCATAGTATTTATCCAACAAAATCAGAACACTACCATATTTATTTTGGAGATGAAGAGCATGACACTCTTTTAAATGAATTAGAGAATTGGCCAACTTATTATCCTTCTAATTTAAGTGGGAAAGAAATCGCAGAAGAAATGAATGCACATTAATTCGGTTGAACCCATTTAGTTCTACGTACCCTTTTAATTAAATAGAAAAGGACAAGAGTCACTTTCCTCTTGTCCTTCAATAAAATTATCATTTGATTGGCATTTTACCCTACATTTTCTTTGTTTGTAATAGGGAACAGAACCCGTTAAGATTCTGTATATCTCTCAATAATAATATCAAACAGCGAGATGACAGAAACCCAAACAAAGAAGTATGTCATTCTAGACCATAGATTACCCTTTGTGCTCCTATGGACGTAATATATAGAAAACAATACGGGATAAAAAAAATAATCAATCGTAAGGGGGAGATCAGTGGCTTTTGGGAGCTCTCGTACAGGCGTTCTTAACAAATCATATTTAAAAGCGGACCATATCGCAAAGCCAGATGATTGCTTGAAACATTAGGAATGCCAAGAATCCCTTGCGCTGATCCTTTCGTGGAATTAACAGAAACAAGCCAACAAAGCCGAACAGCCACATTGCTACCAAAATTAAACGCTCCATCAACATGCTGAAATTTTTTTCGCCAATTCTTGCACTCATTTTTCGGTTAAAACTAGTGATGATAAAAGGTTTCTCTCCAATCTAATCAAACGTTTGATTCGTTTAATTGATGTCATTACCAGTATACAAATGTATAAATTTGGCCTTTTATCAAAAACTCTGAAACCTAACCAATGCTAATTGGTTTAATCCTCGACAAAAAATTTTCTCGGAAATAATGTAAAGATCGTTTAATTAAAGGGTTTCATGTACTTTTAACCAAACGATTGATTAGAGATATTTTTGGCTGACTTTGTCAATTTTCGTAGGTTTTATAGCAATATTATCTTTCATTATGCAGCCAATCATAGTACATGACTTCACCATTCTCGAGCACATAGCGCTGAGGCTTACTTTCCTTTCTGTTTTCAGAAAATTGATGGAGATAGAGCTCTTTTAATTTGTTGGTTAATATTCCGTAAAAGAAAGCAATCGGTTTTACTACCACCTTAGTAGATTTCAATTTACGAATTAGCTGTTTAAATGACTTGATTGCGATAGCAAGAACGTCCTCTTGTTGTTGGTCACATTCAAATCGAAAAGCTGCGATTTGTACCATATGCCAGTATTCTTCAATCGTCTTTGCATCCGAGAAGAAGTATTTTGCAATCTGAACAAATGCTTGTGGAACTTTATCACTAACAAAAGTGAGATCGAGTTCAATCGGCGCTTCGTTACGTTTACTATTCTCTTTTTTATCAGTTTTTAAAGGAATACTAGTTTCTTTAGGCTGGTTCAATTTTTTCGCTTTGGGTGGTTCACTTTGAGGAAAACGATTAAAGCTATATAGGTTACTAGATTG
>JAPSKD010000202.1 GCA_031177865.1 Bacillus sp. (in: firmicutes)
TGGAATTAAAAAATTTACAATTAGCTAAACAATTGCGTCATGAATTGCACCAGCATCCTGAAATTTCTAATGAAGAAAAATGGACTAAACAGCATTTAATCAAATTTCTAAAAAAGTATACAAATCTCGAAATCGTAGATAGAGGCCATTGGTTTTATGCAATTTATCGAGCTGGTGAAGATAAAAAGAACATTGCTTTTCGTGCGGATTTTGATGCACTTCCAATGCCGGAAGTGATCGACATTCCACACGCTTCCACGAATCCTGGGGTTTCCCACAAATGTGGACATGATGGGCATGCTGCAAGCCTAGCCGGCTTTGCACTGGAAGTCGACCAAAAGGGTGCGCACAAAAACATCTTTTTCCTTTTCCAGCACGCGGAGGAAACGGGAGATGGTGCTATCCAATGTGCCACTTTTATTAAGGAACATACCATTGAAGAAATTTTCGCCTTTCATAATATGAGTGGAATGGCTTTTAATTCGGTCAATGTAATTGACGGAACCGCTCACTATGCATCCAAGGGCATGACAATCCACATGGAAGGTTCTCCTGCTCATGCCAGCCAGCCTGAGAATGGAGTCAATCCTTCATTTGCTATTGCAAAGATCATTGATGCTATTCCAGAGCTTACCTCTCCTGAAAACAATGAGGGTTTGGTACTTTGTACTGTTGTACATGTAAACATAGGGGAAAGAGCATTCGGTTTAGCAGCAAGCAAAGGTGACCTTCTCTTAACCATCCGTGCTCTGTACGAAGCAGAATTGGATAATCTTCAGAAAAACCTTGAAGATCTTGCACGAGAGCAAGCAGAAAAGTACGGACTGAAGATAAGCTTCTCCTACAACGATAAATTTCCGGAGACTGTAAACCACAAAGAAAGTTCTGACAAGATCCGTAAGGTTAGCCAAGAAAAAGGATTTCAATTGGTTGAAATGAAGGGAGCCTTCCGTGCCTCAGAAGATTTCGGCCACTACACGAAGTTAACAAAAGGCGCTATGTTCTACATAGGAAACGGTGAAAATTACCCTCATATCCATACCTATGAGTATGACTTCCGCGATGAAATCATCGAAACCGCAGTGGAACTTTTCAAAGGACTTGCTGAAATATAGTATCCCCGTAGCGAACAGTGCCTGGCACTGTTCGTAAACGTATGCAGGATAGTTTATTAAGAATGATGAATTAAAGATTGTAAACGTATATTGGATATTAGAACTATGATTAATAATCAGGAGGAACTATGCCAAAGAGGAAAATTGTATTTACTGGTGGAGGTTCTGCTGGGCATGTAACACCAAATATTGCAATAATTAATGAACTCGACAATTGGAACAAATATTATATTGGTTCGAAAAAAGGGATTGAAAAAGAATTAATAGAAAAAATAGGCATTCCTTACTTCGGTATAAATAGTGGGAAACTTAGGAGATATATAGATTTTGAAAATTTCGTGGATATCTTTCGAGTTATAAAAGGATGTTTTGAAGCTAGGAGTGTTCTAAAAAAGATCATGCCGGATTTAGTATTCTCTAAAGGCGGATTTGTTTCAGTTCCTGTAATAATAGCTGCTAAATCATTAGGAATACCAATTTATATTCATGAAAGTGATATGTCGCCAGGACTAGCAAATAAAATTTCTCAAAGATTTTCAACACGGATATTTACTTCCTTTGAAGAGACAAAAAAATTTTTTCCGGAAAATAAAACTATTGATATTGGTTCTCCTATTAGAAAAGAAATAATAAGCGGTTCAGCAGAAAAAGGAAGAGAGTTCCTTGGATTTGACAGTAACAGTCCAATTTTAACTATTATGGGAGGAAGTTTAGGTGCCAAAAAAATAAATGAAGTAGTCCGGCAATCTTTAGATCAACTAACGGCTACTTACCAGATTGTTCATTTGTGTGGGAAAAATAACATAGATGGCAATTTATCCTCCAATCCAAGGTATAAACAATTTGAATATGTTTATGATGAACTATCCGATATATTAGCTGCAACTGATATCGTTATTACAAGGGGAGGTTCAAATGCCATATTTGAATTTCTAGCATTAAATATTCCAATGCTTATTATTCCATTGGGATTAAATCAAAGTAGAGGCGACCAAATTTTAAATGCAAAGGATTTTCAAGATAAAGGGTACTCACGTACATTGGAGGAAGAAAAACTTAATAGTGAAACGCTAATGGTAAATTTAAATACTGTTCATAAAAATAGATATGAATTCAAAAAAAATATGAAAGAATCTCATAAGGGGAACGCATTACAAACACTTGTAGACGAAATTAATAGATTGATTACATGAATATGTCATTAAGTAATAAAAATAGAGCTTGGTTAATCCAAGTTCTATTTTTAAAAAAGTGCCATCAAATACCTTTTGCTGTGTTTAGTAATTTAACACTTAGAATGGTAGGTCCTCGTCGGATATAAACGTAACCTCTCTGTTCTCAACAGGTTTTTCTTCGTCATCACAAATTTCGTCACATTTTGGGCAACTAATAAATGTATCGTTGAGATGATAGCCTATATAACCATGAGTACATTCTTGGATATCCTAGATGGTTTCCCAGTCAATCCCAAATGTATAGTCACAGTTAATGGTTATAAATAGAAACATTGTTATTTCGGAGGATAATAGGTTTGTTCATATCGATCTGGTTAGGTGTCGTGTGAAGTATAGGAATTTAACTAAGGCGGGGTTTCTACGGATTCCGTCGCTTGTAAAATTGTATTTAAGAAATAACCTGGAGAATAGGGATGCTCCGGGTTATTTCTTTTTGTTATTTAGATTAGATAAAAGCTCTATCCAATTTGAGGGGAAACCTATGTGTACAAACTGTAAGAGCATCTTCATATTCGTGAATTAATCTCATACCTTTATTTTTTGTTAGTAACTGTTGGATAATGTAGATTGGAAAATCACAATAAAATTGACGGTTAGATCATAAAAATTTCAGTCATGTTATTTCCAGAATCATTCATTCTTTCTTTTAGCCTATTTCCTGTAAAGAATCCTGTTCTTTCCCATAAAGATCGTCCCAAAGCTCATAAATTTTCCCGCGACCGTTTGCAATTTCAGGATTGAATTGGATAGCAGCGTTTTGACGGACAGTATGAACGTTCTTCATTGCCTGTTCAAGTTTCTCGTTGATATCAGTACTGCCTTTTCCGGCGTGTTTAGCAATCGAAATGCCGGCTGTTGTCCCTTGGGCCATGGCGATTTTCCCGCTCTCGATGCCAGTGATATTTCCGGCAACAAATAATCCTTCGAGCGGAGTTTCCATTTTTTCAGAATGATGCGGAACATGTCCACCAAGTTCCGGAACATATTGGAATGGGCAGCCGGCAACTGCTGTAAGCTCTGCTAACGGATACAAGCCACCTGCGATACATACGAAATCTGCTTCGTAAATTTTTTCCGTACCTTTGATCACATTTCCATTTACATCAATATCTGCGGTGAGGACGCCTTCTACCTGGTCCTTGCCAAGAATTTCAAGGGCTGCTTTTCTAAGCTGCAATGGTGTGCCATTCACCTTAACGCCGCTCTTAGGGAAAAACTTCATTCCTAATTTGCGGAATCCTTCAATTTTCATAAAACCACTACCGAAACGCAAGATTGGTGACGGGGCAAGATGGGCCGCATTTAGAAGCGACTTCATGACTTCCTCTGGTTCTCCGGCATTTTGGCTAAGAGGGCTCTTTTCTGGCAGAACAATACGTTCCACATTAATTCCAGCTAATTGTAGCTCGTTTAATATCGCAAATGCTAGAATGTTAGCACCAATGATGATGCCTTTTTTGCCGACCTCAACGCGATGAACATTGGTCATGACCTGTGCAGCCCCGATGGACATAACACCTGGAAGAGTCCAGCCTGGCACAGGAATTGGGAACTCAGCTGCCCCAGTTGCTACCAGCACATAAGGAGCTATCAGTGTTCCTATATTAGTATGAACATTCCATGAATCCTTATCTTTTTCAAGGTTATATACAGAAACTCCGCAGCGGATATCTACTGATAGTTTCTGAGCTTCATTGTGCAGACGCTCTGATTCTTTTATTCCATTCCACCATTCACCAGACGGTTCCTGGTGCAATTGTCCGAGTAATCTTCCACCGGGTCTGACAAATTCATCAATGACGGTTACTTTTAAGCCATTTTCAGCACAGGATATGGCACCAGCTAAACCGGCTGGTCCAGCTCCAATTACGATTACATCTATCATTGTTTCTCCACCATCCTTTTCACAATATTAGGATGTTGTTTCCCGCTTTCAACAACCATCTTTTCCTTGACAACAGTTAAACAAGCTCTTACATTGGCCTGTCCATTTACATTTACACGACATTCCATGCAGTGGCCGATATTACAATAAAACCCTCTTGGTGTTCCACTTTCCTCATGAACACGCAGTGTTCTCACGCCGTTTGCCAGCAGAGCTGCCGCAATTGTTTCATTTTCATGTGCTTCATATTCTTTTCCCTCAAATGTGAATGGAATCCTTTTCCTATCATCTAATTTCCCTAAAACTGGATGATCTATAATTCTATTCATGATTTTCACCTACCGTTCCAAACGTTACAGGGCGAATGGGAGGCTGATATTTTAATGGGATATCTCCTTCTTCTGTATTAGGTACGATACTTTCAATGATCCGATCGACCATGACTCTGCAAGTGCGTCCTCCACAAAAACCCATTCCTGCCCTTGTTCTAAGCTTAAGTTCCCTGGATGTGCATTGATGTTCTTTTGCTGTTGCGAAAACTTGTTCATAGGTAACCTCTTCACAACGGCAGATCACAAGTGCTTCTTTGTTATTCATTTGGGAAACCCCTCTCTTCAGCTATATGTAAAAATATAATGCAAGAATCGTACCAACTTTGAAGGCTATATTTTAAATTAGCTTAAGCCGAGGCGTTTTAGACGATTGTAAAGGGTCGCTCGGGTGATTCCTAGTTTTTTCGAGCATTCTAATTTGTTGCCATGGGTTAATGCCAATGCTTTATCGAGCACCTTTCTCTCGTGATGATCCATTTCCTCTTGAAGCGGCAAAATGACCATGTCCATTTCCATGTTGTTTTCCAGAAGGTCTGTATCAGACACAGCCGAATAGCTCATTACTGAATGAAATGGCAAATATTCTTTTCGAATGACACCATCTGTCGCAAAAACAACAAGACGTTCAATGACATTACGCAGTTCCCGGACATTGCCTGGCCAATCATATTGAAGCATCTCTTGCATAACTTCTTGTGAAAAATGATGGATCGGTCGCTGATAGCGTAGGGAAAAATCATTTAAAAAATAATGAATCAGTTCAATGATATCCTCACGACGTTCTTTTAAAGGAGGAATTTTTAAACTAACGACATTTAGCCGATAAAATAAATCCTCGCGAAATTGGCCATCTTTTATTAATTCTTTTAAATCCCTATTTGTTGCGGCAATTACCCGGAAATCAGCCTCTATTTCCTTTTCGCCGCCAACCTTGTAATATTTTCTTTCCTGAAGTACACGGAGCATCTTGACCTGCATTTCTAATGGCATTTCGCCAATTTCATCAAGAAAAAGAGTCCCGCCTTTAGCAAGTTCAATTTTTCCTTTTTTTCCTCTATGATCCGCACCGGAAAAGGCACCGCGTTCATAGCCGAATAATTCACTTTCAAATAATGAGGCAGGAATGGCACCGCAGTTGATTGAAATAAATGGTGCATCAGGCCCTTCGGTTGCTTCATGAATGGATTTGGCAAAGACCTCCTTGCCGACCCCGCTTTCTCCTAAGATCAATACAGTTGATCGGACAGAGCACACTTTTCTCGCCATTTGCAACGTTTTTTCCATCACAGCGCTTTTCCCTTTAATGTCATTAAAGGGATCTGAAGGCCTGTATTTCGCCATTTCCTGTTCTAAACGGTGAACCTCTGTCGACATATTAAATAATTTTTCATTAAGAACAACCTGGTTTGTCACATCGGTTTCCGATACAACTGCCCCGATAATCCTTTCATTAAAGTAAACAGGGTTTGCATTTATATGAACAAATAGATTAGATCTTGCTTGGTGATGCTTTCCCCGAATTCTTTTTCCTTTGTGCAATGATTCTAAGATTTCTAGATTCTGATGTTCAAAGAATTCTATTATTGGTTTGCCTAAAATCTCATCTTTTTTAACAGAGAAGATTTTTTCGGCTCCTTGTGTCCAAGTGCGGACATGCTCATTAGCATCGATTACTGTCACTGAGGCGTCCATCGTTTCAATGACAGTTTCATAGAAAGCTTTTAATTGATTATAAGAATCATGCAAAAAATCAATGATTTGTTCATTTGTGATGCAGCCAAGCGCTTGACCGCTTGAATCTGTGACGGCAACGGCTGGATAGTGCTTGCAAGCATCAGCTAGTACAGAGAAGGAATCATGCAAATAAACTCTTCCTAAAGTGCTTTCATTATCTACTTGATTTAGATGGATAAAATTATTTTCAATTATTTCTTTGACTGATGGTAATTCAAACATGACAGCCTCCTTGGTATGTAAAAATACTTTTACACTGTTTAATATTTTATACACTAATTTATCAATAATTTAGACAATTGTAAACGGATACAATGTGAATATTCGGAATAATTGTAAAAATAGTTTGGCATTTATTGTTTTAATGCATTTATAAAAGTTGGCACGCCACTTGCATTAATAAATGATGTACAGATGAAGGGAGGTTGGTTTTGTGAGATATCATTGTGATGTTTTGGTTATAGGCGGGGGGATCATAGGCTGTGCAATTGCCTATTATACTTCTAAATCTGAACGAGATGTAACAGTTATTGAAAAAGGTGAATTTGTCAGTGGTACTTCATCCCGCTGTGATGGAAATATTTTAGCTATTGATAAAGATCCTGGCTTTGACAGTCAAATGTCACTTGTCAGCCAGAAATTAGTAGATGAATTAAGCAAAGAATTGAAACAACCTTTTGATTATCGAGCTCCTGGAAGCATCCTTGTCTGTGAGACAGAAGAAGAAATGGAAGCCGCACAAAAGTGGGTTGACCGTCAGAAGGAGGTCGGTTTGCCGTTCAGGATGCTGGACCGTCAAGATATTCGCCAAGATTCTAAGTATTTTGCTGATGATTTATTAGGCGGCTTAGAGTGTGCCACAGATTCAACCGTTAACCCATATCTTCTTGCCTTTAACCTTCTAGAGGGTGCAAAGAAGATGGGCGCTAAAGCCCATAAACAAACTGAGGTTACTGGAATGAGAAGGAATACGGACGGTACATTTACCGTTGAAACATCTAATGGAATTTTTACCGCAAACCATGTCATTAATGCCGCAGGTGTATGGGCTCCATATATTGGCGAGATGCTGGATCTGTCCATTCCCATTAAACCAAGAAAAGGCCACATCATTGTGGCATCACGCCAAGAATTTGTAGGGCCAAGAAAAGTGATGGAATTTGGCTATCTTATATCCAAATTTGGCGGAAAGCGTCAGGTTGATCCGATTACTGAAAAATACGGCGTAGCCCTTGTATTCGAACCAACTGAAAGTCAAAACTTCCTGATTGGAAGCAGCCGTGAATTTGTTGGATTTAATACAAAGATCAACAATGAAATTATTAAATGTATTGCCAATCGTGCCATTAGATTTTATCCAAAAATGGCTGACATGATGGTCATACGCTCTTATGCAGGCTTACGTCCTTGGACAGAGGATCACTTGCCAATTGTGTCAGAGGTTGAGGAAATTCCAAACTATTATATTGCTGCCGGTCATGAGGGAGATGGAATTAGCCTTGCTGCTGTAACTGGAAAAGTGATAGAGGAAATGCTTAACAAAAAGGATACTTGCATCCCAATTGAACCGCTAAGATTTTCTCGATTTAAGGAAAGGGTGTTGTGCTGATGAAGGCAAATCGAGTTTTTACAACAATTGATACACACACGGGTGGAAATCCGACAAGGACATTGATTAGTGGACTCCCAGATCTAATAGGAGCAACAATGTCTGAAAAAATGCTACATATGCAAAAGGAGTATGACTGGATTCGTAAACTGCTGATGAATGAACCAAGAGGACATGATGTGATGTCAGGTGCGCTATTGACAGATCCATGCCATCCGGAAGCAGATATTGGTGTTATCTATATCGAAACTGGCGGTTATTTGCCGATGTGCGGCCATGACACAATCGGTGTTTGTACAGCATTAGTTGAAGCGGGGCTAATCCCTGTTCAAGAACCAGTTACCTCAATCAAGCTTGATACACCAGCAGGCCTTGTTGAGGTAGAGATTACGGTAGAGAACGGAAAAGCAAAAGAGGTTTCATTCTGTAATGTCCCTGCTTTTCTGTTAAAGAGTGTTTCTGTTGATGTTGAGGGAATTGGAATCGTTGATGCAGACATTGCTTATGGCGGCAATTTCTATGGAATTATTGATGCCCAATCTGTTGGATTAGAACTTATACCGGACAATGCCTCAAAAATCATTGAAATAGGTATCAAAATTAGAAATACGATTAACGAAAAAACGGATATCATTCATCCGCAGTATCCATTTATTCGCGGTTTGACCCATATTGAATTTTTCACTGAACCAACCCATGAAGAAGCAGATGTGAAAAATACGGTCATCGTCCCTCCAGGCGGGATCGATCGTTCACCATGCGGTACAGGTACATCGGCCAAATTATCTGTACTCTATTCTAAAAAGGAGATAGGCCTCGATGAGGAATTTGTGCATGAGAGTATTGTTGGCTCTTTATTCCGTGGACGAGTCCTTAGAATAACAGATGTTCAGGGGGTGGAGGCTGTTATTACAAGAATCACTGGTTCAGCATGGCTAATGGGGATGCACCGGTTCTTTTATAACGAGGAAGATCCGCTTAAAGAAGGATTTTTACTCATTCCCCCAATGGAACATGAAATGGAGGATGTGAAATGAACATTCAAAAGGCTTATACAGCTACCGATGTACACGTAGCAGGTGAGGTTTACCGTATTATTAAGGATGCACCATTTATTCATTATCAAAGTTTACAGGAGCTGAATGGGCAATTTTCGCTTGCCTATGAGGAAGAAATTAAACTTCTTTTAAATGAGCCCCGTGGATTTGCTGGATTGAATGGCTGTTTGGTTGTTCCACCTTTTAAGAGCGGTGCCGATGTGGCTGTTGTCTTTTTCGATCACAACGGAACCGTTCCCATGCAATATGGCGGAATTGTTGCTGTTATAACCGCATTGCTGGAGTCCGGCCAATTAAAGGCAAAACCTTCAATTGAATATAGCATTGAAACCGTCAGCGGTGTTGTTACTGTTACTGCTGCTATGAAAGAC
>JAPSKD010000203.1 GCA_031177865.1 Bacillus sp. (in: firmicutes)
TCGGGCGAAACAAGAAATTAATCGAATGGAATCCGCCCTCGAAGACTATGCCAAAGAGATTAATAAGAAAATTAATGAATACAGTCACTTCATTGTTTACCAGATTATTGACGCAGATTATCATTCATCTAACGGTGCTAATGGCAGCAGGTACCAGCTAAATACCTGGATTCTGAAAAAAGATTCACCTATACATCCTGTTGGGGTGCGATATCTGCTCTACAGTATTCACAATAAACTTATTAAAAAGATTTCCCATTTAAAAGAAGAGAATCGCAGATTTAAAGAGCAGATTGACCGCTATCCAGATATTTATGATTTAGACCGCAATGACGGTGATGTAGATGATGCGGTTCGACGTGTGGATAAGGCGTTAAAACAGGGGCTTATTTCCAGTGTATTTCGAAATGATTTTAAGGATTTTATTGATGAGTATACGGAAAAGGCCACTCATCAACTGAATACCCTTAATCGCTTTAAATATTCCATGTTGTTAGAACTAGTCTATTCAGCTCTTAATCAATCCATCAAGGAAATGCTTGAGGACTGGCAAAGATTTTTTGATCATTTAATTGAAACCAGAGAAACGCTATTGATGGAGATAAATCAATTAGCAAGGAAGTTTAATGGGGTGAGTGACCCCACGAAAATGTATGTACTAGCAAATAAGGAAATGCTTGAACAAACGTGGGAACGGATTCGTCAATCTGTTGATCATGGTTTCCTGCCAGATAGTATCTCTCAGAAAATTTATCAAAGTCTTTACAACCGTTTTATTGAGCGGAAAAACAATCGAGGATCTGAGGAGTTTTATAAAGAAACAAAGGTTGAAGTGTTTTTTAGAGAGAATGTTTTAAACTTTTGCCGAAAGGAATTGGCGAGTAAACACCATGATAAATTAGATTTAACCATCACCCAAGCACTCAAAATAGAGGCCGGTCGATTAGGGCTGGACCCAGATAATTATCTTTATAAAAGAATGAAGGCAATTGAAGAACTCGCACAACCTTATGTGCCCATTACAAATGATTATCGAAGTTTGAAATATTGGGGACTCCATACGGAAAGTTTTAACCTGCTCGCGGAGCAGTTGCAAAATGAGTTATTTAACGAAAAGCAAATCGTTGATGATGCCTTTAAGCGAAACGAAATTGTGTGTTACCGTGCCCATTATGGATTATCTGTTAGTGACTTTATCAAATTTTCGGCCGGGAAAAATGGGAAACCCCCAGGTGTTTATTATGAAGCTTATCATCGTTTAGTGAGTAAGTTAAATGAGGATGAGAATCGTACGATTACCCCCCATTTAGACCGAAATTGGCATCTCCCTGCGTATATGCCAGACTTAAATCCGGAACGCGCTGAGCTTGAAACCAATCGTACGGACCGTGCTCTCTTGCTTGGGGTGATTTATGGCTGGCTTCAGTTAGTCAACTCTGACGGGAAGAGAGTCTATCAGTATAGTGGAAATCAAGGCACAAAATTATTACTGAAATTTGGAGAAAAGGTAGAAGAAGATACCTACTTACTTCATGAAGCATTGCCTCATAATCCTGTCATCTATGATGAAATTCTAGAAAGATACCAAGAAACACAAGAAACTCAAATCAGAAATAACCGAAACATAGATGAACATGATTTTATTAGGGGAGCTATAGAAATTTCGAAAGTAAGAAAAGATGGAATTCGTAATATCTTAGATTTGGTGTTGGCTTATGACCAAGAATTTATCTCAAATCCTTCCTTAATGGAGCGAGCCGACCGCCTGCGACAATGTCTGTTAACGGAAATCTGTGAATACTTCAAAAAAGTGAAGAGAACGGAGTCTGCCAAACGGGGGGCTGCCAATTTGATTTACCAACTTTGGAAGGAATCCGAGGTTAGACAAATTACTCCACAAGATTCAGAAGAGTACCATAAGTGGTTGAATGATATTAATAATAAACTGAACTCACTAAATCAAGAACGAGTTTTAGTATAGCTTGTTTAAAAAGGAGTGATCGTTGATGCACTCAATCGTAATTCATTTTGGCAAAAAGTATGAGGATTGGCATTTAGTTGAGCCATTCTTTTATAAGGTGCAGAATAGTAACGAATTAACCTTTTACTGGGAGGAGGAGGCCCCGGCCTCTAATCCTCTCTTTTTATCTTTAGTTGATCGAATGATTGAACATCTGGATCGTCATCGAATTAAGGATTGGCAGTTGATTATTCTATTAAACTTAGAGGATGAGCTAAATAGAAGGTTACGACTCACATCGACTCTCTCGAAAATAAGGAAAGACCTGCTTGACCCTTTAAAGGACAAGGGATTCTATCCGACTCAAAGCATTTTACATTTAGTGGATATGATTAAGAGAACTTCTAACTATGCCCCAAAAAAGGAAGGGTTAAAACGCTATTGGGAACTTGACCATTATGGCTATCTGATGAAAAGCACGGAATGGCCGATAGTGGGTAATGCCTTCTGCGAGGACGAAATTAATCAACTCGATAAAGAATGGGGGGAACCCATTCAGCTTCAAGATATTATCTTAGACCAGCCTGGTACAGAGTTTATGGAGGCTTTAGAGCTGAAATGTGAGCGGGTCACGACCTGCCTAGCTAAAAAGATAGACAAAAAGAAGGACCTTTTGATGTTACGAAGAGAGAAGATGGGTCATGATGAATGGATGACCAAGGATCAGCTCGATTTCGTTATGGATGATTTTGAAAAAAAGATTAAGCAAATACGGACGCTGCCATTAACCCCTTCTTTAACGTATTTTACTCCTTCAAGAGAGCTTTCAAGCAGTTTGAAGTTTCATGTGGGTATCCAAAGTGAAATCGGTGATATTCGTTTGGTTCGTCAGGAAATCGTTCAAAGTTCTCATCGGGAACGAATGAAAGGATATTTGGAACTCACTTATTTTCTTCTCACAATCAGCCATCATCCAAAACTAATTGAACGGTTGGATAAGGGAAGTACAAGTGTGATACAGATTTCCTTAGAAAATGAGAGACTGGAAACATTACTTAATCATTATTTTTTGTGTTTGTTAAAAGCGAAAAGGCAATTGGAGGATCAATTATTGCTGCAAAACCAGTTTCATACCAATCGATTTCGAGATGATGATTTTTCCCCTTATACGGTGGCAAGTATTGAAAAGAGAAGAGATGTTCATCAACCACTCTCGAAGAGTTCAAAAATTACCTATCAATTCTATGACCAATGGCAGGATCAACTTTATAAAGCAGAAACCATTCTTATTGATCGCGAAACTGAACTGCTAAAAAATTCAAGAGAAGCGATAACAAAATTGAATGTGTTAAAAAGGAGAAATGACTTTCTGGAAGAGGAAGAATGGATTGAGATTAATGACTATAAACAGGACATACTCCAAAAAATTGGTGTGGTGCAAAGAGATGTCATTCATTCAGCCCCTGGAATATCCGAAGCCCTTTCTAAATGGAAAAATTTTGTGATTCAAGCGAAAAACCAAATGCATTTTCTCCTGCAGCTACTCCCAAACCAGCGTCAGTTCCTGATGATGAGTATCCTAATTTTTATGATCCTATTCATTCCATTCCTGCAAATGTCGGGGTCAAATGAATCTACTAAGGTACCAGCCTATTTTTACGGTATTGGGTTAGTTGTCACACTTCTTGTTACTTATATCGGGTATTATTTTACCAGACGGATATCCCATTATCACATATGGAAGTTTCAAGAAAAAACCTATGAGTATACCGAGAACATTTATCAAATGCAAGTTGATGCGCAGCACCGATATAATGACTACTTAAACCATTTATTCAAGCTTTTTTCGCTACGTAAATATCTTGAAAAATTATCTTTCATCGGAGAAGAAAAAAAGGTACAGAATCTTCTTTACCGCTACCACCTGATTAAATTAGACGAATTCGTTCAGAGGACAAATCGATTGCTTCATATCCTGCAGATGAATAAGGAACCATTTGCTACTAAACAAGAAATAAGGGTACCAGGAATTAAATTTGAAAAAAGTATCATCGAGAATCCTATCTATTCTCCGTTTCAACAGCTAGGGGTACAAGGGTTAAACGGACATGGAATTGAAGTGTATCTCGGCAGTGCCATCGAACAATACCAATCAGCCTATATTAATGAAATTGAGCAAATTCGAATCCAAGAAGATAAGGTGTATAAACTATGAACTTATACCTTGAAGTGTTAGGAAGTTTTTTGGTTTTTGCTATCAGTATCACTCTCCTCTATATGGGTAATTTTTCCCAGAATCAACGCTATAAACAACTTTACCTTCCGCTAGTGGCTTTATTTATTTGTTTATCCTGGCTTCTATTGGATGAGTGGCTTACGGGTATATACGAAGAGTTTCTTAAGGAAAGAATGCCTTTTCTATTATCGAATATCCAACTGTTAATAAATTTAACGATACTGTTCTCGGTAGTGAGTGTAAAATGGTGTTGGAAAATTGCAGAAAGTCTGTCTTATAAGACTCTTGGAAATAACCGCTTTTTGAAACCCTTTGTGAAAATAGTAAAAAAGGTTGCGTCTATTCTTTATCCGAAAGAACTCGTGGACCGATCGAAAACGAAGCTATTGGAGCAGGGTACCGTTTCGCTCGTTTATTTTAAAAACCGGGGACAGCTTTACGTGAAAAAGGAGTGGACCTATCTACCTGCCTTTTTTAAGCTTGCAGCTATTTTCCCACTGCTTCTCCTGGTGCTTCTTATTGTTGCCAATGTATACGAACTCTCGATGATTCAGTACTTGCCTGCCTATCCTATTATCTCTTTTATTCTATTAATGGAGATTGCTTGGCTTTTAAACGGCCAAAAGGTTCCCTATAGTGAAGGTTTTATTGCTGGTAATGATGCCGTCTCTAGAAGACTAACAACCTATGAGGAATTATTTCATCAATACAAGGAATTATGGGACGACCGATTGCTAGCTTCTGGGATTGTAAGAGAGAATGAGCATTTTCATCATCGAAAAGAACATTTCACCTATGAGAATATCCCGCCAGACCTGGAACATCAATTGATAATTCGTTCTATTTGTGAGGAATTAAAGAAAAAGAACATTATCATCGATGAAAGTTATACGACGATGATGTCAGAAATTATTCAAGAACATGATGTGATGATTGAGGATGTTAATTATAACGATTTCTCTTCCTATTTCTTTCCGGCTTTGTATCATTTGCTAGCCAAAAATAAGAAGATATTGATTATTGCCCACAGCCAAGGTGCGGCAGTGGAAGCGGTAGAATGGGTGTCAAAGGGAATTAGAGAAGTATCAGGGGTGGACCAGTTATGGAAGGTTAGTACCTATTTAGATGCCCTTGAACAGAACACGAATTCGGACGTATTAATTGTCTCGCCAGATACCTTGAAGGAAAAACAATTTTTGCACTACTTACGTCAGTTAGAAAAAACAAAGCTTTTGGAAGGAATACTGTTGTTACAGGCAGAAAAACTGATTCCAACCTATTCCACCATCATTCATGCTTTTAACCTAAATGTTAGAGAGCTAATTGGAAAAAAACCACAATATATCATTTTAACAGAGTGGTATGAAGGGTTGGAACATACCGTCCGTTCACTCCTGCAATGTGACCCTAAAGATATCGTTGCCCCACCCGGCACCAGTCAAAATTTATATTATATGGTTTGGAAAAAAGAAGGTGAAAAATGGTTTCAGCATAAAATCCTGCCAAAAATTTCGTATCGTCAATTAGAAGCGGAAGTGGTCTTATCCATTCCTGCTTTAAAGGCGAATATTGAACCTGTACTCTTCATCAACCAGCGAAACACCACTTTTAAAGAAAGTATACAAGAAATGATGGATATGAAGAAGCCGTTATTTGATCTTGGTTTTGACTTAGAAACGTTGGACCAAATGGTCAAAATGATTCAGATTCAGGATAGTAACCTTTCGATTCCGATTGATGATTTTACACTTCTTCTCATTCGAGATGAATACTACAATTTAGTGGGGCGTTTAAATTTGTGGAAAGGAACCGGTAAAGTGGCTTCCTTCGTTCACATCGTCAGCCCTCCCTATTTACTTCGAGATTACTTAGCAGATCAGTTGGATTTTTTCATGAGTACCAATCGGACGATTGCACCTTTAGCTCCACGTTTATCTCAATCACTTTGGAGCATTGCTTATCGTCTATTAGAACGATTATGTCATTTTTATATCATGGAAGAGGAGGTAGAAAGCTATTTAAGAAGAGCGAAAATTAGCTCTTATCGTTCGGTCGTAGGAGGTGTTCACGAATTGTTCTCGAACGCTTTTGGTCCTAAATTAGCATACCGATTTACGATTGAAACAGAGGAACTAGTAACCTTTGACCGGTCCAAAAAGGATTTTGTGAAGAAGACACAATACAGGATTCCATATTCAGCTAAGGAAAAGATTCTACCAAAAGGGTTCCGCTTCATTCAGATTAAGCATAACGACAAGTGTCTTTCTGAGATTTTTGAAGGACACCTCTATCAACAATTCCTGCCTGGCCAATACCATTCGTTTAATGGTGAACTTTACAAAATTCAAAAAGTGGATATAGAGCATGGAATGGTGGAAGTCACCTTTGAACAAATTATTGAGCAGAAATACTATCGCCCGATTACGGAATATAAAATAAGCAAGTTGTCAGAAGAACGCAATTTTAAAAGTGAAACTATTTCAATTGAGCAGATTGACATCCGCATTGCAGCCATGCATGCCGATGTAAGGATTAACACAAGCGGCTTTCTAGAATTCAATGAAATGTTAAACTTTAAATCGATGAAGGTCCATACTTATCATCAAGAAGAACAAATAAAAAGGCATATAGAGAACGGTCATATTTTACGCATTGAGATACGTTCAAAACTAGGGATAATTGAGAATGCCGCAAAAATTGAATTTACTCTCACACTATTACTGAATGAGTTGTTTTTATCCTTCTTTCCGGATACACACCATTTTGTGAGGGCATTTGCTAGATTGGAAGACCCGTTCTTCAATCAAACAGATTCCCAGTCGAAACAGTTACAAATGGTTACTCCTTCCTTCCAAGCAGATGACGACCATGAGGAAGAAGGGACGATTACGTTATATATGATCGAAGATTCTCCTGTGCACCTGGGTATGTTAGAAGCCATTCATCATAATTGGGAAAAAATCTTTGATATTCTTAATGATTATCTATTTTGGTTATTAAATGAAAGTAACGGGAACAGTCATTATCTCTATTTTGGTTACGACCACTATCCTAAGGAACTTGCCTTATCCGAAACGCTCGGGATTTTAGAGGCGTTGTTAACGAGAAAAAAGTTAAGGGAAGTTCGAAATGAATATCTAGGACGAATGGTAGATGGGGAAATCGTAAAAATCATTAGCAGTGAAACGCAATGTGTGTTCTGTGGCAGAACCGTTTCTACAGCTCAAATTCATCAACTCAATGATGGCAGACAGAGGTGCTTTACTTGTAATGAGTCTGCCGTCGACCATGTATTACGCTTTGAACCGCTATATAGAGAAGTTCGTCAATTTTTTAAAGATGTATATTTAGTGAATTTACCTGAAGATATAGCGCTATCTGTTTTAAGTGCGGCAGAAATTCACAAAATGAGCGGTTTACCTTTTATTCCGGAAGCAGGTAATCCTCATTTAACCGGTAAAGCCAGCCTTGATGGTGATGGCAAACTCACGGTTTTAGTTGAAAACGGGTCACCGAGAATTCATACACTTTCGACCCTAGCGCATGAATTAACCCATATTTGGCAATATGAAAATTTACAAGTGGATGAGCTGCAAATCGAAGAGCTCGAGGGATTTGCTTCATGGGTAGAAGTACACATGATGACCCAAATGGGAGAAGTACCGTACGCCAACAGGCTTAAAGAACAACTTGAAAACCGACAGGACCCATATAGCAGAGGTTACCGACTCATAGAAGAGAAATTATCCATACTCCCATACAACGCGACTCCTTTTGACTTGTATGTACCTGACGAAGTTGGGATGTAAACATGCGAAATAGCTTAGTGTAAAAGAGTTTACACTAAGCTATTTTTTTAGCAAAAAAATAAAGTGGGAATGCAACCTTAAGTTCGAAGGTTCTAATATGAAATATTGTTCTAATGACGTCATTTCATGTAAAATAAGTAAATGAGGCGTTAAGGAATTGTAAATAAACAAAGCATGGGGGACATAAAGTGTCGTATCAATTACAAAAAGGGTTTAAATTGTTTGCATTAAATTCAAATCAAAGCTTGGCAAAGGAAATGGCTGAGCATTTAGGCTGCGAGGTTGGGAAGAGTTCGGTTAATCAATTCAGTGATGGAGAAATTCAAGTGAATATTGAAGAAAGTGTGCGCGGTTGCGACGTTTATATCGTACAATCTACATCACATCCAAATAATGACCATATTATGGAGCTGCTTATTATGATTGATGCGTTAAAAAGAGCTTCTGCGAAAATGATCAATGTGGTTATTCCTTACTACAGCTATGCACGTCAGGATCGAAAAGCTAGATCCCGCGAGCCGATTACAGCTAAATTAATTGCGAACCTACTTGAAAAATCAGGCGCTACTAGGATCCTCACGATGGATTTTCATTCACCACAGGTACAAGGCTTTTTTGATATTCCAGTGGATCATTTAATTGGGATCCCAATTCTATCAGAGTATTTTGAGAAAAAGGGACTTGAGGATGTGGTTGTGGTTGCACCACATAACGGTGCTGTTGGGAGAGCGAGGAAAATGGCCAAGCAGTTAAATAGTCCGATTGCCCTCATTGATCGACGACGTCCTGAACCTAATGTTTCCGAAATTCTTGAGATCATTGGGAATGTTGAAGGGAAAAATGCCATTATTGTTGATGACTTAATTAATACTGCCACAACGCAAGCCTTAGCAGCCAATGCTTTAGTTGAGCATGGAGCAAAGGCAGTCTATGCTTGCTGTACGCATGCTGTTCTCTCACAATCTGCTGTTCAAAAAATTGAATCATCAGCGATTCAAGAATTAGTGATCACAAACACAATTGAGCAGACCGAAGAGAAAAAAATCAATAAAATTACAATGCTGTCTGTAGCTCCATTACTAGCAGAGGCTATTGACCGCATTCATAATGAAAGAGCTGTAAGTCCGTTGTTTGAATAAATTAACGAAGAAAGAGCCGTGATGACCACGGCTCTTTTACTGTGAAAATTTTTATAATCCCATTTTTTTATCTAAGATTCCAGTCTTTTTAGCCCCTTCTATTACAGTGTATTCATTCTTTTTGTAAGCAAACCAAAACGCCATTCCAATAAAGAGTGCTCCGCCAATGGCATTACCTAAGAAA
>JAPSKD010000204.1 GCA_031177865.1 Bacillus sp. (in: firmicutes)
ACAAAATATAAAGATTGTGGCTAAAGTTTCAACAGAAATCAAATATATTTTATAAGAAAAGAGCCTGCAAACTAAATTCAAAAGTACAAAATAACTATTTCCACGTTAAAATCGGCTTTAGGATTTATACAGCCTAATAGAAAGATGGGGTTGTAAGCAATTACAACCCCTTTTCTTTCCATTATTCTATTATTCTGTCATAATGTCTATACTATTTGTTGCTGTCAATAATTTCCTGAAACCTTTCTTGAGAGGCCTTAATGGTTGCGTCGATATCCTGCTCACCAAAGATTAACTTTTCATATTCCTCATTTATTACTTTATAAAGCTCAGACTGATAAGAAACTGGTGAAATGATTTTTGAAGACTTAGCATTTGTTAAAACATTGACTAGAGAATCTTTATCAACCTTCTCAGGATTTTTTGTTCCACTAAGAATCTTGTCAATGATATTTGTTAATTCACTATCGCTTACTTTATTCCATGAAGGAATATTCTTCCCTTGAACAATTTGTCCTTCTGTTGTGTACCAGCGAATGAATGTATATGCTGCTTCTTTATTCTCTGATGTGTTTGCAACTGACATAAAGTCTGTCGTTACTGGTGTATAACCACCCTCATCGCCGCTTTCATTTTTTGGATATGGAGCAACAGCGACATCAAATTCTAATGGGAACTGGTCAGTCCCGCCAAGCTCAGTATTCATCCAGCTTCCGATAAGAATTGAACTTGCATCTTGACCGAAGAACTGGTTACGGTAGTGAAGTTTTTGAGATAAGATATCTGTGTATGGAACAGAAGACTTGTCTTCTTTTTCCATTTGTACTCTTAGTTCAAGAGTCTTCTTGAATAACGGATTGTCTAGATTTGATTTACCATCAGCAGTCGTAAATTCAGTGTTATCCGCTTCACTAGCAAGTGCAAGCTTCATAAACTCCATCCAGCCGCCGCCTTGTGGTCCGTGGAAGTAAGTTCCATAATGGTCTTTTGTTGTCATAGCCTTTGCATATTCTGCGAATTCATCCCATGTCCAATCTTTTGGTACCTCAAGACCAGCTTCAGTTAAATGGTTCTTATTAAGAAGAACGTACCATGGGTTAAACTTACCAGGTAAAGCATAATACTTTCCATCAATCTGTGTATCAACTTTATATTCTTCCGTTACATTGTAACCTTCTTCTTTAATTAACTCATCGATTGGTGCAACCATTCCCATGCTAACACGCTGTGCATAACTTGCTGGATCACTGAACATCAGAACATCTAATTGTTCTCCAGAAGCTGCCGCTAGGTCTAGCTTTTTAAGTGATTCCTGTGTATCTCCCTTTTCACTGAGGATGACTAATTCTACTTTGATGTTAGGGTACTTTTCTTCAAATGCTGCGATAGTGCTTTTCCAGTTGTAGGAAGCTTCGTTACCATGAGTGTGGAATTTAATTGTAACTTTTTCGTCCTTTTTTGGTTCTGACGATGCTTTTTCCTCACTTCCGCCGCCGGAACAACCAGCTAGGACTAAACAAAATAACATAGTAAAGATTAATAACGACCAAATCTTTCTCTTCATTCCTTTTCCCCCTCAATGTTTTTACCTATCAATTATCTGAAAACCCTTACAATGAAAGTTTAACAAATTCAAATTTATAACTAATACCAATAAATTTACTCATTATAATAATTTTTTGACTACTACATTAAAATCCTTGGCTATTTTACTAAATAATAAATTAGAAATATACATTAGTACATAACTTAAACCGCTTCCAAAAAAAAGAAGTCCGACGCCATGAAAAAAAATACTGATAACAAAAACACAAATCGCTGCTGAAATCATGACCATTGTGTATAGTGGATAGGAAATTCCGAGCAAAAAGGCTGCTTTAATATATTGCAGAGGTTTATATTCATATTGAACATAAACCGGAAAAATAAATAACATTACAGTCAGAAATAGAAAAGCAACCCCTATTAAACAACCTATTAAAATGGGATATAAAGATCCTTGTATTGAGCTGATTAAACGCCAATCTAAGAATAAAACAATACTAATTCCTAGCAAGATCAATCCCAGCTGATTTGCCTTCCAGAACTCTTTTTTATATGTTTCCCAGAAAAATGAGAATACTGGTAAATCCGTTTCTCCTTTTAACCATTTACGAATGATTGTGAACATGGTTACTGTGGAAGGAGCAGCCCCAAAAACAAACAAACCAAGACCCATAAATAGCAGCCATAAAAGATTAATATAGGCAAGTCGAGTAATCCATTGACAAATTCCGTGGAATCTCCCCATCCATACTGATGATTCCATACCTTGTATTCTCCCCCTTTTACCTTCACTTTCAACATTTCTTATAGTTTAATAGAAAAAATTTGATTTGTTTAAACACTTTTTTGACCACTTTTGCGAAATTCTTTACATCTTTGCTTTTTTCGTTAAATTACCTCTAACAAAAAAAAGCAGCCTCCTAAGTAGGAAACTGCCCTAATATTAATTAATATCGTGTATTTTGCATTTCTCGTAAAACCTTGTTTTGCCTATTTCAAGTAACCTTGCCGCTTCCTGCTTATTTCCATTGGTAATGGACAGTGCATTTAGAATGGCTTGTTTCTCCACTTGTGCAAGTGTTTCTTTCAATGACTGAACAGGCATTTCAGCTGCGTTTCCTAACTCTTTCTCATTCAACTTTTCAGGATTACTTACTGTTTCCTGATCTCGTAAATATAATGGCAGGTGCGCTACTTCTATTGTATCTCCGTCTAAGACATTGATAGACCTTTCTAGAACATTCTCGAGTTCTCGTATATTCCCTTGCCACTTATGCTGATTAAGTCTCTCTACTACTTTAGCAGATAGTTTAATACCTTTACGATAGAATTTTCTTTCTAATTTTTCTAATAGATTGTTAGCTATTAACTCGACATCGCCATTACGCTCCCGAAGAGGAGGGATTTCAATTTTAATTACGTTTAACCGGTAATATAAATCTTGACGGAATGTTCCTTCTTCTACCATTTCCTCTAAATTCCGATGTGTAGCTGCAATAATGCGGACATCTACAGCAATTGATTTTTGACCACCCACTGGCAGTATTTCACGCTCCTGTAAAACTCTCAAAAGCTTACTTTGCGCAGCAAGCGGCATATCACCGATTTCATCGAGAAAAATCGTTCCACGATTGGCTATTTGAAAATGACCTTTCTTTCCACCCTTTTTAGCACCAGTAAAGGCACCATCATCATAACCAAACAATTCCGATTCGAGTAAGTGTTCCGGGATAGACGCACAATTGATTGGCACGAAAGGGAAAGCTGCACGCGTACTGTTATTGTGAATGGCAGAAGCAAACAATTCCTTACCCGTACCCGATTCTCCAAGTAATAAAACCGCTGATTGACTGCTAGAAACTCTTTCAGCTAATTTTTTGACAGCGGAAAAAGATGGACTATTCCCAATTAGGCTACTGAAGTAATATTTGCTTTTACTTTGTTTTTCAGCTTTTGTTTTATAATATTTCACTTCTTCAACGAGGTGCTGAATTTTATCTTTGTATAATAACCAATCCTCGGGATTGCGAAACATGACCGTTCCAACCGCTCCTACTAATTCACCATCAATGATAAGCGGATATCGGTTTGCAATCATATCGCTGCCGTTGATGGGATGAAGGGCTGCCAGTTCTTTTTGTCCGGTTTTCGCGACGATATGCATCCTTGAGTTCTCAATTACGTCTTGAACAGGCATTCCTATAGCCTTTTCTACAGTGGTGCCTAGAAATTCGCAATAAGCGGCATTGATATAAAGAATAATACCCTCACGATCAACAACAACAATTCGTTCACCTGCAAGGTTAATTATTTCTTCAATCCAATGATGCGGAATTTTATCCGTTCCTCGTTTCATATCTTTTCACCTTGGTAGATTAGTTTTATTTTCATTATATCAAAGAGGCTTGGTTAATCACCAAGTAAGAATAAAAGAATCCTGTTCGGTAAACCGAGCAGGATTTCCTTTCTATTGAACAGTATAACCGCCATCAAGAATAACGGCTTGACCTGTAACGCCTCTTGCTTTGTCACTAGCCAAGAAAGCAGCATAATCAGCAATTTCAGATACCGCTAACAGCCTTTTTTGAGGTACAAGTGTAAGAAGGACATCATCGATGACACGTTCGAGACTGACATTTCTTGTGATAGACAAGTCTTTAAGCTGGTTTCTAACTAGTGGTGTATCAACATAACCTGGGCATAAAGCATTTACCGTTATTCCATGTTGAGCGCCCTCTAAAGCCGCAACCTTTGTTAATCCAATCACTCCGTGCTTCGCACTATTGTAGGCTGCCTTCCCGGCAAAACCAATAACTCCATTAATCGATGCCATATTGATGACTCTTCCAAAGCCCTGTTGTTTCATGATAGGGAATACATGTTTAATGCCAATAAACGGAGCCGTCAGCATGACTTTTATTAAAAACTCAAATTTTTCAGTAGGGAATTCCTCAATTGGTGATACATACTGAAGTCCAGCATTATTTACTAAAATATCAATTCTTCCAAATCTGCCATGTGCCGATTCTAACGCACTCTTGAATGCTTCTTCATCCGTGACATCACAAGGAGCTGAGAATACTTCATACCCTTGCTCTCTTAACTCGCTCGCAACAATATCACTTTTTTCTTTATTCAAATCAGAGATGACCACTTTTGCTCCCTCTTGTGCAAAAGTCTTAGCGATTTCTAAACCGATTCCACTTGCAGATCCAGTAATAAACGCTACCTTTTCTACTAACATGTTGACCCTCCTAAAATATTTATTTACTAATCTAACGTATGTTTCGAAAATTTATACAAGACCTAGGAAAGTATAGATAGCAATAACAAAGAAAACAGCTACTGTTTTAATGATCGTAATGGCAAAAATATCACGGTAAGATTGTTTATGAGTTAATCCTGTAACCGCTAAAAGGGTAATTACCGCACCATTGTGCGGAAGTGTATCCATACCGCCTGACGCCATGGCAACAACACGGTGCATAACTTCAGGTGGAATATTGGCTGCGGCAATGGCCTGATTGTATTTATCAGCCATCGCTCCTAGTGCAATTCCCATACCACCAGATGCCGAACCAGTAACACCTGCAAGGGCACTAGTTGTAACAGCACCGTTTACAAGCGGATTGGTGAAAGTCGTTGAAATTCCATCACTAATTTTCGCAAATCCTGGAAGTGCCGCAATAACACCACCAAAACCATATTCAACACTAGTGTTCATCGTTGCAAGTAGTGAGCCGCTAATACTTTGGTTGAGTCCTTCTTTAAACTTATGAGTTACCCGCTTCCAGTCATATAGAAGAGATGTGATAATTCCGGCAACCAATGCCATTTCAATAGCCCAGATAGCGGCACTAGCAGCAACGTCAACTGTGTATGGTAAACCTATCGCTTTAAAATCAAACCCATTTGGATACCATTTCGGTATAAATGTAATGAATAGTTTATTGGTAACACCTACAAGAATAAGTGGAACAAATGCTAATACTTGTCTTAAAACAGATTGATTGGAAGTTAAATCTGGAACAACTTCTTCTTTTTCTGTTAATCTTTCCTTTTCTAACGCAGCAGCATTCTCTGCACCAAAGCCGTAATAACCTTCGCCCGCTTTTTCTGCCTTTTTCCTTCTCATTTCCAGATACAATAAGCCAAGTGTTAGGACAAAAATAGCTCCTATGATACCAAGGATTGGTGCCGCATAAATGTCAGTTTTGAAGAAAGCAATCGGAATAACGTTTTGTATTTGCGGCGTTCCTGGTAATGCATCCATGGTGAATGTGAAAGCACCCAGTGCAATGGTACCCGGAATAAGTCGTTTAGGAATATTTGCCTCTCTAAACATTTGAGCTGCAAACGGATAAATAGCGAATACGGCAACGAATAAACTTACTCCGCTATATGTTAAGATTGCACCTAGTAAAACAATGGTAAGCATGGCGCGTTTTGCACCTAGTATACGAACAATGGTCTTCGCAATGGATTCCGCAATCCCTGACATTTCAACTACCTTCCCAAAGATAGCTCCTAGTAAGAAGACTGGGAAGTAGGATTTGATAAACCCGACCATTTTTTCCATAAATACACCGGAGAAAAACGGCAAAACTTGACTCGGATCAATAAATAAAACAGCTAAAATTGCACATAATGGAGCGAATAAAATTACAGAAAAACCACGGTAGGCGGCGAACATGAGCAGTCCAAGCGCCAGAAGAATAACAATTAAATCCATTTAAATCCCCCTATACCTTTTATTTTGCAAACTTCAAACAAAATACCCCTATCGTAAGCGTTTTCATTCGATACCTACGCTCATATAAATGCAAGTTCCATGCCAGTTTTATTTTTTAATTCTAAATAATAGTAATATTCTTACTCATTATACTAGTTAATACTATTATCTAGTTGGTTATCGTTATAAAAACTAGCAAACATTATTCGTTGTTTTTTCCGGAAATACGGAATAATGAGAATTGGAGATTCCGCAATTCCGGAATTTTCCGCATTTCCGGAATCAACTTTATTTTTTCTTGCTCCACAATTCGCAAGAAGTGAGCCAACAAAAAAAGCGGATCACCTCTGAAGCTGGACAAATTGAAAAAGAGGACCACCCTCCCTTCGGGAAAGTGCCCCTCTCTTTAACTTGCCAAAGGTAATTTAATTTCAACTAAAGTACCCTGTTGTGCTTTACTTTGATACGTAATACTTCCATGGTGCTGTTTAATAATTTTATTACAGATCATTAACCCAAGTCCGGTGCCTTTTTCTTTTAAGGTATAAAAAGGTTCACCTAGTCGAGGCAAAATTTCGTCAGGTATTCCACAGCCTTCATCCTTAACGGAAAGAACACATTCACCCTTTTCACCTTTCTGCAGGTTAATGTGAATATTACCTCCTTCAGGCATCGATTCCATGGCGTTCTTGAGAACATTAAGAAAAACCTGCTTTAATTGATTCTTCTCGCCGGTTATAAAAAACTCCCCTTCTTCCACACATAAATTGAATTGAATATTTTCCATATGTGCTTGCGGAGAAAGGAGCTCAAGGGTATTCTCAACCAATTCTCTTATATCTGTACGATGAAGTTGTACAGCCTGTGGTTTTCCTAACGTAAGCATTTCACTGGTAATCGTTTCAATCCGTCCAAGTTCACTTAGGAGCAATTCATTTATTTCGTCAGCACCATTTTCCCATTTATAAAGCTGTATAAAGCCTTTAATCGTAGTAAGGGGATTACGAATTTCATGGGCAACTCCTGCCGCTAACTCACCGACAATCGATAGTTTCTCAGATTGCAATAGAATTTCTTCTGCCTCTTTGCGTTCAGAAATATCCCTGCTGATAATTACAATATGTTCTACTTCACCATTTTCGCCCTCTACAGGTACACACCTGGACTCAAATTCAATCCATCGACCTTGTTTATGGTTGAGACTAAATTCAATTGATTTCAACTCTTTACGATTAAACATTCCGTCAATCGTACTTTTAAACAACTCAACATCAGCAGGATGAATGAACTTGCATATTTTAACCGCTTCTAATTCATTGGATTGATAGCCTAAAACCATTTCATGAGATGGAGAGAAATAAGTAAGATTATGATCTTTATCCATTACCATAATTAAGTCCGATGTATTTTCAGCAATTAACCTGTACTTTGATTCACTTGCCTCAACCATTTTATACATATCTGTTAATCTTTTATTTAGTCTATAGAGCTTTAGGTAGGATTCAATCAGTAATACCCCTATAAATACGCCTAAGATAACAAAGAGTAAATATTGGAGATGGAAGAATGGCTGCTCCCTAAATACGTTAAAAATAACGGGAACGGTAAGAGTATAAATCATTAGATAAGTCCCCGATAAAATAACGGTTCTTTTTATAGGTGAAAGTTTTTTTATATACATATACATAAGAGAGAAGCCTATCATCAAACATATCCAGCCAATAATAGCAATGTCCCAATGACCGCTTGAGAGCAGTCTTGCCAGTAGACCAAATGCTCCTGTTATAATTCCAGCGATTGGACCTAAGTAAGCAAATACCAGAATCACGGGTGCATAGCGAATATCATAGGTATACCCCTGTTCCTGAATAGACATCATAATGAGAATAATAGAAACAATTCCTCCATAACAGCCTGCCCAAAGACGAAAATTTTTTACGGGTTTATGTTTAATGAAAGAACGTATTACTAAGGGGGTACTAACCAAGAGTGAAAAAATGGACAGATTTACTATATAATCTATGAAAAACAATGAACTCCCCCACCCAAAAAATCATACTTTTCACTCTATCATAAACTAGAAATTTCTCTATTACCATATGTAATATTTTATTTTAAATGGAATTTAACACCAGAAAAAAAGTATCAAAGAGAGGGATTCTTTGGTACTACTTTTATTACTGAACTTCCTTTGCTGCTTCCGGCTTATCTTTTTCAAATAATACGATTAGAGCTGGTAAAAGAATCCTTCGAATTAGGAACGTATCTAATAATATTCCCACTGCGACGTCGCTGCTAGAATGATTCCCGCAGATAAGATTACTCCGCCTGTATGGGCCACAGCAACGATACCTCGTATTCCTTAGCACTTGGGGCAAAAACAGCCAACAGCATGGTTATTAAAAAACAGATTCCTAGTGTAATCCAAATTCCTTTTTTTCCAGGTAACTCTGTCCGTTACCGACTGTAAAAGTGAATTCATGCTTACGTTCTCCTTCACTAAAGTATAAGTGACACACTTGTAACTTTAGTAAAAAAAATAACTGACACAATGAAACTTTCATTATCTTTCAAAGTTACACTTGTATCAATTACTTATTCATGAACATTCCCTGACTAATAATTTCCTTTATTGAATGAATCCAATCTGCCTTTGGAATTCCAAAATGATTGGGAACTGGTACTGTTTGAAGAATAAATCCAATAATTAATCCATCAGGGATATGTTTTTTTAATTTTCCTTCTTCCTTACCTACTAGGATGAATCTTTGTAAAAATTTGTACATATCTAGCGGCAGCTTCTCCAGCTTTTCTTTATTGGTAAAGGCATCGTCCATCCTAGCCATAACATGCTGAGCAGCTCTGATTAATTCATGTACTTCTGTCTTTTTAAAAATAAGATCAATTAGAAAGTCAAATTGCTGTTCAAAACCTTCAAGATTTTCAATTTCTTTTAATTCATGAAGAAATTCTTCCATTTCGTAAATCATAAAGTCTGTAATTAACTCTTCTTTATTGTCGTAGTATTTAT
>JAPSKD010000205.1 GCA_031177865.1 Bacillus sp. (in: firmicutes)
TTATTTTCGGAGAGTATTTGAAGGAGACTTCCCAGCGTGCAGATTGGGCAATTGAAGGAACAGAAATTGCTCGTTCAGCATGGAAGGTTTCTCTTAAAACACTTGATTTTGATTTTGAACAAGTCTCTTCAAATACAATCATGTGTTTTTACTTATCAAAGTTAAATAAGTACAAACCTTTAAATGATCGTATAAATCTAAAAAGCTCATAAAATTTATACTTAGCACAGTAAACCAAGAGGGGACATTTAGCTCCCCTTTTGGGGAGTCTGTGGTGAGGTGACTCAAAATGACTGATGAAGAGTTTAAGCAGCATGTAGAAAATTTAATGAAAGATCAGGTTTTCTCCTATTCGCGGCTGAAATTATTTGAGGGTTGCCCATTTAGATGGTATCTCAAATATGTTAAAAATCATGAAGAAAGCGATTCAATGCCTCTTATGTTAGGAAAAGCTGTTCATAAAGCCATTGAAGAAAAATTGCTTGGTAAATCGGATAAGGAAGCATTACTCCAAGGGTGGAAAGAGGTAGATTACTATGCCATTGACCTTGTTGAGTATGAAACTCTATTTCAACGTGCAAATGTTGTAAGAGGGGATGCTTTACGACCTAACACCGAAGTGGAAAAGCATTTCACATTACCACTTGATGGCGATGGAAGTCCGAAGTTACAAGGCTTTATTGATATTGTCCAGCAAATTTTCGGAACGTATTCATTTACGGACTGGAAAAGCAATCGGTGTGCGACTTGTTCTACTATAACTGCTTAAAAGTAGGAAATGTAGAGGTTAAATAAATTAACCTAACTTTTTATCTGAAGGTTGGAATGAGAGAACCATGTTTCTTGAAACAACCTCACTAAGACTCCTACATGCGTTCAATCTAGACAGAGATTGAGGGTATGAAGCTAGGTGAAGTCGGCTGAATTTAACCTAAGTTCTGTTTGGATAGGGTTAAAAATAGGTCGGGTGGCTATAAAATATCTATGGTGAGAATGACATTTTAAGTCTGACAAAGTTCCGAATGTACGGGTCTAGAGCTTTACAATGCACGAAAGTCATTGCTAGTGAAACTAGGTGAGTTGGTGAAGAGTAAGATATACCGATTATGAAATTCCCTCAGCTAACAACGGAGCTGGAAAAACTCACAGGCCTAAAGGGACCGCCTAAGGATATATATGGAAAGCTAAGATAAAAGGAACAAGGAAAGCAAGGGACATCGTTATGGACTGTCATCCTGATGGTTACTATAAGGCATCAGCCGAAATGTATTTACCCTTGTGAGAGTAAGGGAATGACCTAAGATATTCCTGTAATGGGAATGGAGGAATAGCCCTAAGTCTTTCAATATTAAATTTGATATTCTAAAAGGTTAATTGTAAGGATCAGGTAGGAAGTTGGGAAATCATCCCTCGAAAGGAGATGATCCAACATGCAAACACTACTACGATATTGGGAATACTACGGTATGACCAACACTCTCGAAAAATTATATGCTGATAGCAAGGATGGAAAAACATTTAACCGTCTTTATGACATTATCACTTCAAGGGAAAACATCCTCCTTGCTTATAGAACAGTTAAAAACAATAAAGGTTCTAAGACACCAGGAACAGATAAACGTACTATAAATGATTTTAAGGAGCTTTCCGAAGAACAATTAGTCACACTTATTCAAAAACGCCTTGAAAATTACCAGCCTATGAAAGTTAAACGTGTCAATATTCCTAAACCTAATGGTGATAAACGCCCTTTAGGTATTCCAAGTATGAGCGATAGAATCATTCAACAGGCTTTTAAACAGGTTCTAGAACCTATTTGCGAAGCTAAGTTCTATGAACACTCATATGGTTTTAGACCTATGAGGTCTACACACCATGCTCTAGCTAGGGTTAACAAACTCATAAATCAGAGCGGTTTACATTTTGTTGTGGATATAGATATTAAAGGATTTTTCGATAATGTCAACCACACACTGTTGATTAAACAACTTTGGAATATAGGAATTAAAGATAAAAAAGTTCTACGCATAATCAGCAAGATGTTAAGAGCTAAAATTGAGGGGGAAGGAATACCCTCGAAAGGTACTCCACAAGGTGGCATCTTATCTCCACTTCTATCTAACGTTGTCCTCAACGATTTAGATAGCTGGGTCTCCGGACAATGGGAAAAATTTGAGTGTAACAGACATTTGTATACCCAACAAGGGCACAAGCTCCGTGCACTCAAAAACACAAACCTTAAAGAAGGTTTCATTGTCCGATATGCAGATGACTTTAAAATTCTATGTAGAGACTGGAAAAGTGCCCGAAAGTGGTACCATGCTGTAAGACTTTATCTTAAAGACCGTCTAAAACTTGATATTTCATCCGAAAAATCAAAAATAATCAACCTGAGAAAGCGTAAATCAGAGTTTCTAGGCTTTACTATCAAGGCTGAAATCAAAGGTAAAAAACGTGTGGCTTACACTCGTCTCAGCACTAAGAAAAAGAAGCATCTTCATTTGGAAGGACAAAAGCGAATCAAAAAAATTCAAAAATGTCCCACTACCATGAATGCAGTTCTTTACAATAGCTGGGTCCTCGGAATCCAAAATTATTATAGAGGAGCAACACACGTTAATCTAGAGTTTAATGAAATAGCATATCGACTTAGTAGATCACTGCACAATCGTTTGAAAAACATCGCAAAGTATGAACATCCTAAAAACGCACCACCTTCATATGTTAAATTCTATAAGAATAATTATAGAACTTACAAAGTTTGTGGAGTTTATCTGTTCCCTCTTGGAGATGTAAGACATTGTAATCTCATGAATTTTTCACAATGGCTAACACCATATACTTCTGAGGGAAGGAACTACATTTTCACAAAACTAAATGGTGACGTTACAACGGAGCTTAGAAAACTACTAGATTCCTACATACCTAATAGAAGTGTAGAATACTTCGATAATAGGATAAGTAGATACAGTATGAGAAAAGGCATTTGTGAAATCTTAGGGGAATTTTTACCCGCGGAATTCGTACATTGCCATCATTATGTTCCTGTATCCTTAGGGGGAAATGACGAATTTAGTAATCTAAGAATCCTGCATAAACATGTTCATATCTTAGTACACGCGACTGAAAATGAAACGATTAATAAGTATATTGATATGCTCAAACCAAATAAAAAGGTTATCGAGAGAATCAACGAATATCGTAAAAAGTGTAGCCTAGAATCTATCAACAAATAACTATTGGAAGATGGAACGCGGTATGCGATGAAAGTCGCACGTACCGTGTGGACCGGGGGAAAAGGTGGAGATAACTTCAAAGCCTTACCTATCGGTATTAAAGTATGAACCGATGGATAATATGCAGCTGGCTTTATATGCATGGGCATTGTCCATTATCTACAACGTTCCCCAGGTAACCGGTACGTTGTTTTTTTTGCGCTTTTTTAAAGACAATGCAAAATCTCAATTATTTACAAAGGTAGAGATGGAGGAAGCCCGAAGCTGGGCCCTTGATCTAGCAAATGAAATTCAAGCGAACTTGGAAAAACATTTTTTACAGCACATGTCTTTGGAAGAATGTTTTCCAGCCAAAGGTAATCCTGGCTGTTCAAATTGCCCTTTTGCTATAAGGTGTGCAGTTCAATATCCAAATATCTTAAAAAGTGAAGGAGTGTTTGTACTATGACAACACAAATTGATAATCAATCGTTAAAAGCTGATGAAATGCAACTTGAGGACGCTGTAGCTCTAGTTCAGCAATTAGAACGATATGAACAGGCAGTAAAACTTATGAAGGAGAAGCTAAAGGCTTATGTGGAGCTAAATGGCCCCGTAACAGCCAACGGAAAAGTGTGGGATTACTTTTACTCTTCTTCTTGGGAATTTCAACCTGATCGTTTGAAAGTTCTAGCAGGGATGATTGCAGTGGATGGACTCAATCCATTTGAATATTTATCCTTGTCCTCCTCAGCCCTGAAAAAATTGAATTATCCTGACGAGATGCTTAGTCAGTATGGCAATAAAAAACAGGGTAGCAAATCATTCCGAAGTGTAAAGGCTGAAAACTATCAAATCAAATAAAAGGGGTGCGTACTAATGCTGGCTTTATTTAAAAAAAGTAAAAAGGACTCTAGAAAATTAATTTACTCTCCTGTGTATATCCGGGAAGTACTTGGCGCAATGTTCGAGGAGGGAGAGATTCTTCCACATGCAAGAATGAGGGTTTTAAAGCAAACACCTGCTGCATTAGCAGGTCTTGCTTACCAAAACGATGAAACGTTATTTTTTGTCGCTTCTCACCCTAATGTTATTGAGCATATCGAGTCACAAGGGTGTGTTCCTTTGGTTCATTCAGAACATTTACGGTTCTTTAGAGATAAGAAGCGAATGAACACTCATTTTGCAAAGAAAGCCTTATAAATTAATTTTCAATTCTAAATGTAATTAAAGGGGAGCATTTAAATGAATTTAAAAGTGGCAGAGTCAATTACGACTTATGATAAGAGCCTTAGTGAGCTATTAGGAGAGATTGCTATAGAAGAGCGTGTAGCTGTACAGAACTTTATGGAGAGCGTGAAATCGAATCAACTCGCTTCTTTAACTATTTTTGATTATTTTGAAGCTGGTTTTTCCAAGGAGGCAGCGCTAAAAGTTCAAACAGCCATTCAGTTTGCGTTGAAGTTAAGGCAATTTGAAACTCCGCCATCTGAAAAAGTTAGAAGTCCACAGGAAGCTTACACGGTTGTATCTTACCTGGAGCATTATCCGCAAGAAAAATTCTTAGTAGTGGCTTTAGATACAAGGAATCAGGTCATTGCAAAAAAAGAGATCTTTACCGGCACTTTAGATGCCAGTATCGTTCACCCTCGAGAAGTTTTTCAATTTGCGATCAGGCATGCTGCATCAAGTATTCTCGTGGCGCACCAGCATCCTTCTGGTGATCCTAAAGAATCTAGAGAAGATGTGGAAGTTACCAAACGACTTGCAGAAGCCGGGAAAATTATTGGGATTTACTTGTGTGATCACATAATTGTCGGAAGTTCTAATAGGTACACATCACTTAAGGAAAAGGGGTTTATCCAATGAACAAAAATACAATCGAAAAGTTTTTAGAAGGCAAGGCCCATTCACTCAAGGAAGAAACCCGATATTGTTCTCTGTTGTTATTGTCTGCTAGGGGAAGAGAAGATCTATTAACCTCCTATACGTTTGAGAAGGTTAGAAAGATGCTTTCAGAGCGAAGACAAGAAAGATGGGGGAAGGTTCAATGAATTGGGAAGAAGTTGTTGAAGAAATCGATCGGGCCATTAGAAACGATGAAATTGAATTTCCGTTTTAAATTTAAATAATCCTAAAACCAATCCAAAAACTAAAAAAAGGGGAAATTATAAAAATGAAAACTGAGCCTTCCTATGTATGGAGAAGATTGCAAGGGCACTTTAACTCGAGAAAGAAAGAATTCATTGAGGCATTAAAGCAACGTGGGACATTTCTTGAATACTGCGAAAAACGTGGATTCTTATATTCAGTGTCTATTGTTGCATTTGATGATGAAATGAGCCTTATAGTAGGCTTGAAGAATGGTGATATTAAAATTCATAGATTAAATGGTGCTTGTTTACAACAAGCCGTTTAGTAAAACAGAGATCGTTCTAAGGAGCGATCTTTTTTAGTTAACACATGATTACAGATGAAGAATTTTCCATTAAAATAATCTTATATACTTTTAAAGACTTGAAGAGGAGCCCAATAAATGAGAAAAGAATGTACTCATGATCAAGTTAAAGAAATAGCATTTGATCCGTTCTTGCTTGAACTGGGATTAGGGGACGATGCCCCTATTAGGTATCAATGTAAGGATTGTTTTAAAAAGTTTACTAAAGAAGAATTGGAGTTAAAAAATAAACGGACGCTTATCAAAAGCTAGCCTGCCCGGTTTTTTTGATGGGATAGCGGTAGCTGTAATTGAATATTACCTTACATTTTCTTGAGTTTTCACTATATTTTCCCAGTGTACTATGCTACACTGTGATTAGTTATTGAACGTTTGAAAATCCTTGTACTTTCCCAGTGTATGCTGAGCAGAAAGAAGCTGGATATGAGTCTGTTTTTCCTATTGTTCCCGTTTATTTCAACGTGCAGAACGACATAGGTATGAAAAATTTAATAGTTTAGGAATCAAAAGTAGATTTTTCTTGTTTTTAACAACAAGAGAGGTCTACTTTTTTTTTATTTTCCAATCCAAAAAATCATTTAAAAAGGGAGGAGTGTCAAATGACACCAAAAAATCGAAAGGAATTTTTAGAAGGGATCTCTGCTGTTCAAAGTGACAGTAATTCATCCATCATTGGTTACTTAACTTGGTATTCCATTGGGGATGATCTATACAATCGGGAGTCACTTAGAAAAGAGCTTTTAAGAAATGGAATTGAGGAAGAATATCTTCCTAACCCAATTCGCCCAACTGATGCTTTTAGAAGGGCAACAAAAGCTATTGAAACCAAGCGCTTTCGTGAAGAAGAAGCAGCAAAAGAATACAAAAACTATATTATTCGTGATGTAGTGTCTAATGGCAGCAAACTTCAGAGAAATATTGTTGTTGAAACTGTGAACCAAGCTGGGGAGCGGTTGGATTATAACTCTGAAGGTGCAAAGCTCTTTTTTGATAAGAAAATGGAGCAGTTTACGTTTGCGGCCAATGATGAAATGGCAGAGGAACTTGCTGAAGAAGCACAAAAGCATTATGAATGCTTCTTAAATCATCACAATGGCGCTAGTGTACGAGGGGGAGTTGTACATTATTTAAATCAATTAAGTCCAACTCCGGTTCGTCCTAGTGGAGGAGTATATTTTGTGCCAGTTCAGCATTCCGATAAATTGCGAAATTTAGTTAATTTTGTTTCTAATCTTCCTCGTGGGGAAAGTCATATGATTCCTTTGGTAAATGATGAGGATAATCGCCAAATGGTTAAGGATAAGGTCAAGGATAATCTTGAGAAGATCTTAGATCAGTGTCGATATGCCTTACAGGAAGATAACAAATTACAGAAAGCGCAAGTTCGAAATATTATTGAAGAGGCTAGAAGAATCGTAAAACAATTTAAAGATTATCGTGTTTTGTTAAATGATACGATAACTGATTTGGAGAGTTCTGTGGATTTAGTAAGTCAATCTATCACAATGGTTTTACAGAAGGTGGATGCATGAGAAAAACAATCGAAAAAAGGCCAGTTTCTTCTATTACCAAACTTTATAGACAAGCTTGGTTTCTATTTAATCATGACTTGATTAATAAAGAGGAATTGAATCTGCGTTTAAAACAGATAGCAGAAATGAAATCATATCCAAACATATGTAAAGGGGTTTAGTTTAAATGTTAAATAAAATTACTGATATAAAAAATCACTTAAAAGTAAAGTTTATGGAACGTGAAGAGGTCATTGATAGTCTTTTCGTTTCAATTGTGGCAAGGCAGCATACTTTGTTAATCGGACCTCCTGGTACTGCGAAATCAGCGCTTGTTATGGAATTTTCAAAGCAATTTGCAAGTTTAAGTTATTTCCAATGGCTTTTAACGCGTTTTAGTACGCCTGAGGAACTGTTTGGACCTGTTAGCTTACAAGAGTTAGAGAAAGGAGTTTATAAGCGAAATACGGCTCATAAACTTCCTGAGACTCAACTTACGTTCTTAGATGAAATTTTCAAAGCAAATAGTGCCATATTAAATGCACTGTTAACTGCGATAAATGAGCGTTTATTTTATAATAATGGAACTCCTGTGAAGATGCCGTTAATTTCGGTTATTGGAGGATCTAACGAGTATCCAGAGGAGGGGGAAGGGTTAGAAGCTCTTTTTGACCGGTTCTTGCTGCGATTTGAATTAGATTATATTGGGGAAGATGTTAATTTTATGTCTATGCTGAAAAATGATAGTGCTTTTATTCAGCCCCCTTCACAATTGACAATTGATGAGCTTTTGCAACTTCAGGATTTTGCTGATATGGTAACAATTCCTGAGGATGTGTTAAAAACACTTTTACGGATTCGAAATGAATTAAAGGATGAAGGTATCCGGCCTTCCGATCGTCGCTTTCGCCAGTCATTATCCCTGATTAAAGCCCAAGCAGCTTTAGAAGGGCGAAATTCAGCGAAGGTAACAGATATTCTTATCTTGAAAAATGGTTTATGGGAAACTGTTGATCAGAAGGCTAAAACAATTGAAATTGTAGAAAATCATGCGGCCGATCAATTTAAGATGGAATTGGACCGTATAACTCAAATATCTAAAGAGGTATATGCTGCAGTTCAACAAGACAGCTCAACGGAAGTGGGGATGGAAGCAACGACTAAGCTAAAAGCGTCACTGTCAGATTTAGTGCAGTTGGAGCAGAAATATCCTGAGAGGTCTGCAGAAGTAGAAGTAATTAAAAAGAAAGTTATTAAGGCTCAAGAAAAAATTGGTTCCATTTTGTTGGGAATTTAATAATCAAAGTTGATAAAGAAGTCACGATTTAGTGGCTTCTTTCTTATTTTCCTGAACCAAAAATCTAAAATCACATGAGGGGTTGAATATTTTGAGCATAACTATTCTAAAAAAAGAGCCAGGTAAAGATTTAGAGCTAATTGAAATTGATGGCAGCTTATCATCCATGCAGAAAATAGTAAAGGGATACCTTGGCAGGAGCTCTCTTGGTTACAATATTGATCTTTGGTACAACGACGAATCTTTGTTGGTACCTGATTGTAAGAAAAACCTGTTTCTAGGATCCCAAATTATTTATGGGGATGTTTTCTTTGCGGCCCATGATCACCAAGGGAATACAACTTCCTTGTCCGTATCGCAAATGATGTTTATCAAGGAGCATCTCAAAAAATTCAACAGTTTGTCTATACCGATTTATTTTAATGAATCAAATGAGGGACTAGAAACTATAGAAAAGTTATTAAAAGATTGTGGGGAACGTCAAAATGGTTAATGTCCGCCGTTTTTATAAAGAAGAGGATTCTGTGATTAATACTGATTCTTTTGATCGTGAACGATTTGCACAGCTTTCAGAATTGTCACCAAAGCTGGATGATCTAGTTAAAAAACAATCGAAGGAAAGCCAGGACTTTCCTTCCTTTATGGGGGATGTGTGGGCGTCTTTATATAAAATGAAGCCTTCATTAAAAAATTATGATAATGGCCAGAAACCTAAAAGACATATTAACCATCAGCTAATTGAACGCATATTTTCAGATGAACAATTTGACCATATGCGAAAAGCAACTAAACTTGATGATTTTTCTGCTGCC
>JAPSKD010000206.1 GCA_031177865.1 Bacillus sp. (in: firmicutes)
TGTAACCTGCGTGGAGGTCTTGTGTGAAGACGGATATGCTAGGGGGTGTGTAAGCCGAACACACCCCTACAGTGATAAACTGGAAAAGTACCATTAGGAAGAATTGGATCTCCGTAGTGATGTGACCCAGACTTTTTTTTAGCATCCTCATCAAGTTATGTCACAAGACAGAATAAATTTTGAGGGGGGATGGACTATGGGTACAGCAATACTAATCTTAACTTCAAAAAAATTATATACTGAAAAACGTAAAAAAAACTGACGATTGCTTAGGGGAACTATTTGGATACTAGTCGAGGTCTTTTCTAGTATATAAAATAAAACTTTAGTTTTTTATAGGCCATACCGCTTTTTCTTCCGGAAAAGAGTCGTTAAATCCATCCCTAGTACCTCGGCACATTTTTTTAACGGTTTATTTTTGGACATATAATAAGAAAGAATTTTCCTTTCATGTTCATCAAGCATTTCTTTTAATGTTAGCCCAGTCTGACAATCATCATGTATTACTGTGTTAATTTCTTTATGTTGACCAGATCTTACGGGCGGTGGAAGTAATGTATCGTCAATTGTATCTTCATCTGATACCACCACAAGCCTTTCCACTATATTTTTTAGTTCGCGGACATTTCCTGGCCACTGATATTCCATTAACATATTCATCAGAATGGGCGAGAATGTTTTCTTCATATTATGTTTATGATTAAAAAAATGAAGAAAATGGTTTAAAAGGACAAATACATCATCCGACCGCTCGCGAAGGGGAGGGATATTAAGGGATAATACATTTAATCTAAAATAAAGATCTTCTCGGAAACGTTTTTCTTTGATCATATCTTCTAAATTAGCATTAGTGGCAGCAATCACTCTAACATTGATTGGAATCGATTTCGTACCTCCTACTCTTTGGATTTTCATATCCTGGAGAACCCCTAATAATTTGACCTGCAAAGAATACGGCATGTCCCCAATTTCATCTAAAAATATAGTACCTTTATTTGCCACTTGAAATAGCCCGGCTTTTCCTTGACGATTAGCGCCGGTAAATGCACCTGCCTCATACCCAAATAATTCAGATTCCAAGAGATGTTCGGGAATAGCACCGCAATTTACTTTGACAAAAGGCCCTTTTTCATTTCGGTCACTAACACTATGAATATAATTGGCAAGCACATCTTTACCAACCCCGGATTCACCAAGAATAAGGATAGGAGTATCAACAACAGAAAACTTGTTGGCAAGTAAAACGATCTTTTCCATAACCGGACTTCGATAGATAATCTGATTTCCATCAACGTTAGATAATTGGATTTCTTGTAATGTTTGCCGATAGCTTTTGGTCAGGGTGGTTGTTTCATATAAATCATGTTTCAATTTATTCAATTCCGTGATATCTCTAACATTGCTTATAACAAAAAGTAAGTTTTTTTCGTTATCGAAAATCGGAGTGGAAGTTATTAAAGCTTCAACACCTGTAGGATATTTACTTATGTTATTAACGGACTTTTTTTGGTTCATAGCATCTAATGCCACAGCTCTTTCCAGCAAACCTTTTTCGACTAGCTCATACATCGTATTACCACTTATTTGATATGGTGTTAACCCGGATATGCGTAAGAATGATTTATTATACCAGTTAATATTGCCTTGAGGATCAGTTATAGTAATACCATCATATAAACTATTTATTAGATTACGAAGTAAGAATTCTGATTCAAAGGGATTTTGAACGAATTCATCTCTTTTCATGTTTTATCCTCCTCTGCTTACCTTTTACTTAATAAATGGACGTATTGCAATAATGATATTTTTTATCAAAATCACCATTGCAAATAAGATATTGCAAAATTATTATATCAATTATGAATATTCTTTCAATAATAATCAAAAAAAAGGTATTGATAGGATGATTTTCTTCAGAAAATATCTCGAAAAATTAGAAGTAATCAAAATAACAATGAAGGAAGGAGTATAATCAAGAAGGCTGTTACATACCCGGTGCTAAAACCAAAACCTACCCTATTCATTAGTAGCCGACCAATACAGGAACAGAGGAATTCAAAGCCGAAATAAAACGGAGTCCGATCATTGAACACAAAAATGCTGAATTAACGAGATATCTAGGGACGACTAGGGCCAAATACCGTGGTCAGTTTCGCATGTACAAGCATATTTGGCTGCCTTTGAAGCAAATGTAAAACGAATGCTAAGGCTCATAAGCAAAAGCAGCTTGCCTCGTAGTCGAAGGAAAGCTGCCTTTTTGAAAAAATTGGATTATTTAATTCGTTTAATCTATTTTTAGAACCTATATGACTGAAAAAACTATACTTTTGCAGGGCTCTCTAAAGGAGTGCTCCTTTCTTTGGGTACGATGTTCTAGTCAAAGACCATTCTACCAAAGATTGGGGCCCCCTTTTCATTATGTTGATGTCAGGTTACTTTCGAAATTCGGGATTATGGGCTAATATAGTAAGGCTAACTAGGTTTCCAACTGTATAACAGCCTCTGCTCTCTGCTGTTTAGCTTTAGGACCTGTCTCCTCAATAAACATTTGTACGATTATACTTCCAAGTGTCGGAATGGTAAAAATAGCCATTACTATCGGCATCGACATTCCGAGATCAAGCATTGTCTGGAAAATCTTGGGGATGAAAAAAGAAGGTAACCAGCCACATGCAAGTATGACTGCAAACGCTGCACCAACAAAGGAAGGATCGGATTTCGAAACATCTAGCGGAACCATGGAGTAGTATACATAATAACCAACGGAACCTACTCCAAGTATAAATGCGCCTGCTAGAACACCATAATAGTTGTCAATGAATATTACCAACATCCCACCGAAAAACACAAGAATAAGGGAAGATAGGGCGATGATTCGTCTGCTTCCCAGGGCTGTCATGATTAAACCGCCGATAAAGCCGAATAAAGTTGCTCCTATTGGCATGACGCCAGCCAAATTGGCAGAGGCTTCTTTGTCGAAACCGTGTACCAACTCAAGATAAGCAGGTAAGTAGTCCGTAAATGCTATGCTAGTAATCCCTACTCCAATTATACCGACACATATCCTCATGATGGTTTTGTTCTTTACGACCCGTGCTAAACCGATTTGGCCAACTTTGCTATCAGCTTGTTCTGCAGTATTTTCTTTTTCGCTGCGTTTCGGATTTCTCAGTACAAATATTGAAATAACGAAAAGAATGGCCGTAATAATACCATAGAAGCCAAGAGTAGCCTGCCAGGTTTGCATAAAATCAAGGATAGGTAGGGTCAAGTAAAAACCCGCTGAAACCCCAAGAAAGCTTATCGAAGTACGCGCACCCAGCCAAGCAGGCTGTTGTGATATTGGAATCCACTGTGCCACGATAACACCAGGAAGTGGAAAATATAATCCATAACCAATACCAACGATAAGTCTTGCGATCAAGTGCAGTACAAAGCTGTCTCCTGAAAAGAAAGCCATGATACCGCCTATTGCTACCATTGCCAATGAGATGACCGCAGTCCACTTTGCACCGATTTTTTCTATGGATACGCTTCCAACAAAGACGAAAATACATGTGACCACATAAATTGCAGTTAATAAATATCCAGTCTGACCTAAATTCCATTGTGAGTTCTCAACAATTGTCGTCATAATTGGTGCGGGCGCAACCAGAATAATGCTCGTCAAAAACGTCATAACCATTGCGAACACACCATTTAAATAACCTGTAAATGTCGACTTTTCCATTTATCTTCCCCCGATTCTTTTAAATCAAGATAGAAATCCAATATAGTCTTCGTTCCCATTATGCTGGATAGGATAAGAAGAAAGATTCCGGTATAGAGGAGGATAAGAGTCCACTCCGTCAGTTTTTACCTTCCTATAACTTAAATTTCTTGCCTTATAAGAAATCAAAGTTATAACGGGAACTATTGGGATTTGTTTAAATCATTCCGGTTGGGAACAAATATTTTTTTTCACTGTTTCCGGATTTCCTGACGTTGAGGTTCGTCCGATTATTTCCCAAATCAACTTTGCATTGAAGTAGCTCCTTAGTTCAGTTAAGATCCACCCTAATCCTTTTAATAGTTATACTAACTATCCTCACCTCCGTTTCTACTTAACACTTAATTTAACCTGCAATTATCATGCCAGTATATTCAATTCTCCTTATTTTTAAAGTATTAATAAAATATTATTGGCGAAAAAGCGATGTTATTTTTATTAAAAATAAATGTAAAATAGCTAATAAAAACTTTACCTACTACCTGAACGTTCACAAAATCTTTAACTAAGGAATAAGAACAAATAATCTGTTCAGAACTCTTGTTTAGAGAAATTCTTGAATATACCAAAATTAAATAAACCCTATTTGTATTTGCAATACTTTGATGGGTGATTTTATTTCTGAACATATTTTTTGATAACGGTGGTAGAAATAGAGAAGCGATAATATAGAGTATCGCTATTATGCAATTGCAAAAATGCAATGGTATTGCATTTTTGTAATACTATTATTAAAAAAATAAATGAATGAAGAAATCTCGGAATGGTATGTATGTGAGAGTATATTGTAGATGATAAAGTTAAACCACCCCAACTTTAGAGTTATAATGGATTAACTATATAAAAGTATCGATTCTAAGGAGTGGTAAACAATGAAAACAAGAGAGGAAGCAATTGAGTACTGTTTAAAATTGGAAAATACGTATAAAGATTATCCATTTAGAGATAAGAATTGGACATTGTTACGACATAAAAAAACAGGAAGGTCTTTGCTTGGATTTTCGAAAGAAACTCACATATTTGGATCAATGTGAAGTGTGAAACTGGTTGGCTGGAATTCTATCGCCAGAAATACCATTCTGTATTTCAGCATTCCATCTTAATAAAGAGCACTGGAATTCTATTATTCTTGATGGCACCATTCCAAAGGAAGAAATATTTGATATGATAAGGCAAAGCTATAATTTAACGAAAGCAAGGTAGTGATTTGTTATCCTAAAATTGAAATAGGGGAATGATAGAGAATTATTTGGGTAGGGGTCAACGGTTTTTTTATTTATAAAATACTACTTTTATAAGGCATATCGCTTTTTCTTCCGGAAAAGAGCCGTTAGATCCATCCCTAGTATCTCTTTACATTTTTTTAACGGTTGATTTTTGGACATATAATTAAGAAGGAAATTTCCTTTCAAGTTCATCATGCATTTCTTTAATGTTAGCGAATCTGACAATCATCATTTAATACTGTGTTAATTTCTTTATGTTGGAAACGCTGTTCTTTGATCATATCTTCTAAATTAGCATTAGTGGCAGCAATCACTCTAACATTGGGTTGAATCGATTTCGTAGCTCCTACTCTTTGGATTTTCATATCCTGGAGAACCCCTAATAATTTACCTCGTTATCAAAGCTCAACACCTCTAGGATATTTACTTCTGTTATTAACGGTCTTTTTTTTGTTAATCGCATCTAATGCTACAGCTCTTTTCGTGGTTTATCCTCCTCTGCTTACCTTTTACTTAGTAAATAGACGTATTGCAATAATGATATTTTTTTATCAAATTCACCATTGCATATATGATATTGTTGTGAAAGTTTATATTCTAATTGATAACTATCGTGATTAATAGTGTGCTATTACATTTTGACTACCTTAAGGTTCCCTGTAGACTAGACATCTATTTATTCTCCTTATTAATACCTCAATTACAATATTGATGATTCAGCCCTTTGGCATGAATATTGCATGTGTTATGTAATAAAAGAAAGAAAAAGAATACCTCTGTTACGATTTTGATGATTCAGCATTTTGGCATGGATATTGCAAGTGTTATTTAGTGTAGTAAAAGAAAGGAGGAAACAGATGTTGAAGATAAGCAGTAATCATCATTTAAGTGAACAAGTTGCGATTGTAACGGGTGGTGCCCGTGGTATAGGAGCTACATGTGCATATACACTAGCTCGGGAAGGAGCGAATATTGTTATTGTGGACCTACTTCCAGCGAATGAAATTCTGACAAAAATACAGAAAGATTTTCCTAACTGTAATTCTCTTTCCTATCAAATTGATATTCGAAAGCGGGACGAGGTTCTGCATGTGATTCATGAAACTGTTAGTAGATGGGGAAGAGTTGACATCCTAGTGAATAATGCAGGGACCGCTTCACGTGTAGGACTGGAGGAAATGGGTGTGGAGGATTGGCAGCGTGATATTGATACCAACCTCTTAGGAACTTTTCTGTTTACACAAGCAGTGATTTTTCCTCATATGAGAAATCAAGGCTACGGCAAAATTATCAATATTAGTTCGGTTTCCGGAATTATTGGAGGGGTTATGTCTACAGTCTCCGGCAACAAGCAGGGAAGATCAGGCCCAGCTTATGCCGCATCCAAAGGGGGCATCATTGCCTTTACGAAGTGGGTGGCTAAGGAAGTCGGGGAATTCGGGATTTATTGCAATAGCATCGCCCCGGGATCCGTCGTAACTGAATTGACCAAAGGGTATGAGTATCCCTTAGATCAACAGCCAATCAAACGGATGGGGACTCCGTCAGATATTGCTGAGGCTGTCTTATATTTGGCTTCTCCCGCTTCCAATTATGTAACCGGCCAAGTCTTGAAGGTTTGCGGCGGGCTCGCCATTGGATAATTCAGTAGGTAAAATCATGATAACCTGTGCGTCAGAGAGTTTTTTGCAACAGAACGAAATAATTACTAATTTGTTTCTAAAAGTTTCGTTGTGAACTTAACAAATATATAGTTTTGGGATTATCTTATTTTGCTTGGAAGGAAGAAGAGAAGATGTATGAGATTAGTAGAATTCAGGATATAAGAGATCATGTAGGCTGTTCGATAATAAAGGAGGAAAGAGGAATGAAAAGTCAACGGGAAAACCATTCCGTTTTTGACCAAACGACTGGTACAATTTTCGGTTCATTGGTTAAGGTACAGACCTCATGCAGTATTACTATCTGAAGAATTAATTTAAAAGCAAGCTCGTAAAAAACCAAATTAGAAAAGAGGTAAAATACAATGAATGAAAAGATGAACACTGGTGTCCCATACACACGTAATCCTCTAATGGAAGGATTCACTGAAAATTACTTTGAGACAAAGGACCATGTGAAGCTGCGTTACCTTCATAAGGGCAGTGGAATGCCCTTCATTCTGCTTCACGGTTATAGCGATGATGCTGACTGTTGGTCTCTGAATGCACCTGCCTTTGCAGAAGAATATTCTGTCTATGCTCTTGATCTGCGCGGGCACGGCTATTCTTATGCAAATCACGGCGCTCGCGTCTCCCGTCTGGCAGTAGACCTCCATGAATTTATAGAAGCTCTGAATGTACCGAAGGTGAACCTTTTGGGCTGGTCTATGGGCTGCAGCGTCCTCTGGAGCTATATCGACCTGTTTGGTCAGGACAAGATCAATAAGATTATCTTTGATGATGAGCCCCCCATGCTCGTGGCAAACCCGAGATTTACCCGCGAAGAGGTTATGCTCACCGGCAGCAACCGTATGGACTTCTGGCATCTATGCAATGTCGTATATGATCATGGCTGTGCATGGAACTTGGTTGAGGGTCAAAGTCCTTTCTTCGATGCATTCCCGGCTTGTTTCGATCGCGGCATCCTGGCATACACGGATGAAGAAGTCGCCGCTATGCCAGATAACGTCCATGCTAAGCTTGCGCAGCGTCCGCAGCCCCCTGTTACCGATGGCAAATTCCTGGCCAATCTGCTGAAGGATCACCTGCTGCTTGACTGGAGAGACCTGATACCTACCATCAGTGTGCCCGCTATGTATCTGACCGGTGATGTGAGCCACGCTGTGACTCTTGAGTGCGGCAAATGGATGAGCGAAACTATGCAGAACTGCAAATGGGTCCGCTTCTCTGCAGAAGAGTTCGGTAACCACGATTTCTGTTGGACGTCCTACAAGAAGTTTAATCGTGTTGTATTGGAATTCCTGGAAGAGGAATCCTGGAGAAGCATGGAAACTGAAAATATTGTATCAGCTTGAGAGTTAGGATAGATATAAGGCCTGTGGTTATGTTTCTGATTCAGTGCTATTTTATATCGGAAATTTCATCCGCCACCATTATCTTGAGAATAGTTCAACCTTTAATTTATTAACCAGCCACATAAATGGAGCCAGGCATGGAATTAAAAAATGTATTATTCGTTGGAAAGACCAGTATTGTCAATGGTGCGGCCCAGGGGTTTAGACCGGCTTGAGTCAGTTATTTCGTAGAAGAACTGAAGGAGAGGGTGATTAAGAGGTTTTATATTAAGAGATGGAGTTAAAAATCTCCTACAGAAGTAGGAAGAAGTGAAAATTGATGGTTCAAGGAATCCCTTGTCCCATCTGCGTCAGTGAGCTCGCCATTGGATAATTCAGCAGGGGAATTCATTGATTACTAGTCCTTCAGATAGCTTTTTGCACAGAACATGAAAATTACTAATTTGTTTTTGTTACTAATAGTTTCGTTGTGAACTTAACAAATATAGTTCTGGCATTATACTATTTTACGTAAAAGGAAGACGTATGTGGGAAATAAGTAGAAATCAGAACTTAAGAGAACAAAAAGGCTGTTCGATAATAAAGGAGGAAAGAGGAATGAAAAGCCAACGAGAAAACCATTCCGTTTTTGACCAAACCACTGGGACAATTTTCGGTTCATTAGTTAAAGGAACAGATCTCATGGAAGGTATTATCCAAGAATATGAAAAGTACGGTGCTGAATCAGGTGTGGTCACCTTTATAGGCTCTGTATCACAGGCAGGTTATGTCTATCCGGCAGAAAGACCGGATGGGAGCTTATGTTATTGCGATCTCGTTGAAAGAGAAGGTCCCTTTGGGATATTAAGTGGTACAGGTTTTCTGAGTGAAAATGAAAACGGATACACCGATTTGCATATGCATGCAGTATTTTTTGGGAAGCAGGGAATTGTCTTCGGGGGACATCTTATTTCTGGAAAAAATCCCGTATGCGTAACGGTGGAGTTTAGCATCCAAGTTGGAAACAACATAAAGGCTATACGTTCATTTAATGCAGATCTTGGTTTTCCAACGATCAATTTCAAATAGGAGGGCACTGCATGGAAACTCTAGGTACAATATATCGAAAAACTTTTGGTAACTTTTCAGATTCTATTGCTGTGTGTGACGAGCAAACAAGCTATACGTATGCACAGCTAAAACAGCGTTCCTTTCGTTTGGCCAATGCCTTGCTTTCTTTTGATCTCAAAAAAGGTGATCGGGTAGCCATCCTGGCATCCAA
>JAPSKD010000207.1 GCA_031177865.1 Bacillus sp. (in: firmicutes)
TTGAGATACCGCTAAAATCTAAAATGTCTTGAATCGATGTAGCTTGAAAACCTTTTTCAATAAATAATTGATGGGCCTTATTAATGACATGCTGTTTTCGATCATTCATTTAATCACCTATAATCCAAAGTATACTTCCTGTATAAAAATATACTACATTATAAATTTGGGCATTACAAATCCATAATTTTATAGTGTTTTATGATTGCAAAAAATGAACTATCGGTATATTATTAATAAAGCGTGAAACAAGGGTATAAAAAAATGTACAAAGAGTTTACACAGGGGGTATGAACATGGAACACGTAAAAAATGAAACGAAACGTCCCCCATACGGGATTATCTCAATCCTGATGATTGGGGCTTTTATTGCTTTTTTAAATAACACTTTACTAAATATTGCACTTCCATCTATCATGACTGATTTGGAAGTTGATGCGTCAACTGTGCAATGGTTAACGACAGGATTTATGTTAGTGAACGGGGTATTAATTCCTACAACCGCATTTTTGATTCAAAAATATTCTGTAAGAAATCTATTTTTAGTAGCGATGGGCTTGTTTACAGCAGGAACCATTCTTGCTGGTTTTGCTCATGTGTTCCCGATTTTGTTAGCAGGCAGGATGACCCAGGCGGCAGGATCAGCGATCCTAATGCCTTTATTAATGAATGTTATGTTAGTTAGCTTCCCAATTGAAAAAAGAGGAGCAGCAATGGGGATTTTCGGATTAGTTTTAATGGGGGCACCGGCAATTGGACCCACATTATCTGGCTGGTTAATTGAGCATTATGACTGGAGAATGCTTTTCCACTTTGTTACACCAATTGCTTCCATTGTTCTATTAATCGGTTTCTTTTTATTAAAGGATAAAAAAGAAAAAGTTGATATTCGACTTGATTCCATATCTGTATTCCTTACAAGCGTGGGCTTTGGCGGAATGCTTTATGGTTTTAGTTCAGCAGGAAAGCAAGGCTGGGATAGTCCACAGGTTTATTTGACGATTGCTATTGGTGCTATATCATTGCTTATTTCCATCATACGTCAACTTAAACAAGATAAGCCGATGCTTAATTATAGAATCTTTAAGTATCCAATGTTTGCTTTATCGTCTGTTATTTCAATGGTATTAACAATGGCAATGTTTTCAGGGATGCTCTTGCTGCCGATTTATGTTCAAACGGTACGAGGCATTTCTCCATTTGATGCAGGCCTAATGATGCTTCCGGGAGCAATTATTATGGCACTTATGTCACCAGTTACAGGTAAACTGTTCGACAAATTTGGCGGACGCCTTTTAGCAATAATTGGCTTAGTGATCACCGTGATAACTAGTTATCTCTTTAGCCAATTAACGCTTGAAACAACATATACTCAATTACTGCTTTTATTCTCAGTCCGAATGTTTGGGATGTCTATGGTGATGATGCCTGTTTCTACGAATGGCTTAAACCAATTACCTGCACGTTTCTATCCACATGGCACTGCCATGAACAACACGCTTCAACAAGTATCTGGAGCCATCGGAACGGCCCTTTTGGTAACCGTGATGTCAAACCGTGCAGAATCAAAGGCAAAAGAGCTTGGTGAAGCAGCAATGGCAAACTTGACTGAACAGCCAACACAAGAAGCTTTAGCTCAAATGGAGCAGCAAATTATGATGAGTGCAACATTAGACGGTATTAATTTTGCATTTTTCGTATCAGTATTTATTGCTTTGGTTGCGCTGATCCTTGCCTTTTTCATGAAACGTGTGAAGCAAGCAGAAGATAATTTAGAAGAAAACCCGGCAGGAAAAAAAGTAGTAACTAAACTAGTGGAAAACTAATGTTAACATCTTCGTCTAAACTCCATGTGAGTTTTAGGCGTTTTTTTATATTCGGGAAATTTGCTTTTTTCATGTACATCATTCTATAGTAAATGTGGGAATTACGATAACAGGAGGGTATAAAATGGAAAACAACAATTTTTCGGATGCGTATATTGAACGTTGCAGTAAGGAAACAGAAAACATGATTGACAAAGAATCATCAAGTTTTTTAAATCAGCCAATTACCTACTTAAAAGAACATAAAAATGAGTTTATTTTTGTAGAATCTACTTTGTTTGAACAAATCGGCGTAGAGGGAATTTCACTTGAGGTGGATGATGTGTTTGGTACCTATGATGTCATGCTGGGTTTAAAGCTTCAGAAGAAGTTTGAAAAAATGTTAAAGGAACAGCTTAATAACTCTTTACAGGGTGATGAAGCAAAATTTGATTTAGTTTTTAGTCATGATGATGGTTTATGGGATTTGAACTTCGCCTTAGATTACGTAGAGGGATATAGAGAAAATCTATCCATACATGAATCCCTGCATATAATCCACAAGTTTTTATCTGCTTTAGTACATACCATTAAACAAACAACCAGCTGAAATACGCTGGTTGTTTGTTTGTATCTGCGTTAACATAATAGTAAGGGAGGGAGAGTTTTTGAGAGTTATATCATTGTGCCCAAGTAACACTGAAATAATGGAATACTTAGGTTTGTCTCATCTATTAGTGGGAGTGGACGATTATTCAGATTGAGCCGCGTCTATTGTCAATCTGCCTAAACTAGGACCTGATTTATCGATAAATATCGACCTTGTTGAAGGACTGAAGCCAGACCTTGTCCTTGCTTCTTTAAGTGTTCCTGGGATGGAAAAGAATGTTGAAGCGTTAGTAGAGCGCGGCATCCCTCATATCGTTTTAAATCCCCAATCTCTGACGGACATTGAAGAGGATTTAATCAATACTGCTGAAGCTTTGAATCAGTTGCAACGTGGCAAGGCAGCAGCAAAAGAATTTAGAGATAGGCTTAATGCAGTCAAACAACAAGGAGTAAAAATAAACAAAAAGCCTTCTCTTTATTGGGAGTGGTGGCCAAAACCAATCTTTACTCCGGGAAAAATCAATTGGCTTACCGAAATCTCTGAAGCAGCGGGTGCCATTAATGTATTCCATGATGTGGAATTAGCCAGCGTTCAGACAGATTGGGAGGACGTCCTGAATAGAAAACCTGATTTTATTTGCCTTGCTTGGGTAGGAGTACGAAAGGAAAAAGTTCAGAAAAACAATGTTACTAAACGTCCAGGATATGAAAAACTTAGGTTTGTTGACGATTGTAAAATCCTGATTCTTGAAGAAGAACTATACTGCCGGCCATCCCCAAGGCTGTTGAATGGTCTAGAAAAACTTTTTACGTTAATTCATTAATGGAAAACGCTTGGATACAAGATCCAAGCGTTATTTTATCTTATATCTGAGCACTGTTTTTAATTTTGCAGGATCCGACTTTCTTGGATCACGTATGTAGATTTCCCGATGTCTTTTGTCTATTCGAGTCAGATGATTGGCAGCACAGAAATCATCCATTTTTGAAAAAGTTACAGGTTCACTATCGTAATCTCCGCTGTGCATACATTGGACACACAATCCCTCTTCAATACGGTCAAATTTAGCTGATTGTAACAATACCTCGGAGACTTTTTTAGCACTTACTTCCTTTGCAACTGAAAAGAGTTCCGCTGTAACAAACTCTGGCTGGCGAATCATTAGTTTATAAACGAGTCTGTCTTTGTCTAGCTGTTCTAATTGTCTCCCTTCTTCATCCAAGTCCCATACTCCTTCTATAGGGAATACCGTATATTCATAATATCCCTCTGGAGTGATACCTTTCTTTGGAAGCATCCTTATAGCATATGATAAAGCATACAGGGCCTCCACACTTTCCTTAAATGCTTCGCTGTTAGGATTACCTTTCCCTTTTAATGTGAAGTAATTGATTGGAGGCACGTCAATCTTGGCTGGCTGGGTAGCAGGCAGATACAATTCTTTTTCTTTTTTTCTCCATTCATATTTCATCGTTCGCTCTCCTTTATGTTGGCTACATAAAAATGATATATCATATATTGTAAAAAAACATATTGTTTTCTACTTTTTATTTGAACCTTTTGTGCATGTTATAATTTCCTTATGAGATTGCTTATGCTGAGAGGAGCTAGCTTATTAATATGAGTTTAATAAAAAAAACCGCACTTGTGCTGGGAGCTACAGGTCTAGTCGGTAAAGAATTAGTCCAAATACTTAGTGAAAATGGGTACTATCAAAAAGTACATTTGTTGGTGCGCAGACCGATTGAAGTGGAATCTGAAATATGTGAAGTACATATCGTTGATTTCAATGAATTACATAAATACCATGAGTTATTTCAAGTAACAGATGTTTTCTGTTGTTTAGGTACAACAATTAAAGTAGCAAAGACAAAAGAGGCTTTTCGTAAAGTAGATTACGAATATCCGATTGAGGCAGCAAAACTAGCAAAAGAAAATGGTGCTGAAAAGTATCTCATTGTAAGTTCTATGGGTGCAGACACGAAGTCATTATTCTTCTACAGTCGAGTAAAAGGGGAGGTCGAGGAAACTCTGTCTAATTTAAACATACCTTCACTGCATATTTTCAGACCTTCATTATTGCTCGGGAAGCGGGATGAGTTCAGATTGGGAGAGAATCTCGCTGAAAGAGCCAGTCGTGTGTTGAACAAAATCATGATAGGTCCCTTGCGTCCATACCGAGGTATTCAAGCAAGAAAAGTTGCTGCTGCAATGGTCTTTGTAGCGCAGTCGAATAAAAAGGGAAAACATATCTATCTTTCACATGAAATTGACTCAATAGTTGGGTTTTCAGAATGGAAAAAGCTTTAACAACTGAATATTTTAACTTCTTATCGGGGAAAATTTAATGTCACCAACAATCTAGAGGCGGTATTAAATGGGTTTTTTAAGCAGATTATTTGGAAACCAACCGGATAAGGAGACTGAGCCAATGACAAATGTAAAATTAGCTGTCATTTACTACAGCATGGGCGGCACGAACTATCAATTAGCAAAATGGGCTGAAGAGGGGGCGAAAGAAGCAGGTGCAGAAGTAAGAGTATTAAAGGTGCCTGAGCTTGCTCCTCAGAATGTTATTGATGAAAACGAAGGCTGGAAGGCGCATGTTGAAGCGACAAAACATGTACCTGAGGTAAAACATGATGATTTAGAGTGGGCAGATGCCATTATTTTCAGTGTTCCGACTCGCTTTGGTAATATGCCAGCCCAAATGAAGCAATTTTTAGATACAACAGGGGGATTATGGTTCCACGGGAAACTTGTTAATAAAGTGGTTAGCGCGATGTCTTCTGCACAAAACGCTCACGGCGGACAAGAAGCAACCATTCTATCTCTTTATACATCTATGTATCATTGGGGTGCGATTGTTGCAGCACCTGGATACACCGATCCCGTTATTTTCTCATCAGGGGGTAACCCATACGGCACCAGTGTTACAGTTGGACAAGACGGTAAAATGATTGAGGATGTCCAAGCTACCGTCAAACACCAAGCAAAGCGTACGGTTCAAGTTGCTGAATGGGTAAAAAAAGGTAATCAATAATATCAATCAAAGTGTACCAATTAGGTACACTTTTTTGTTCGTCGTTATCGTTCGGCAATTAATTTACTAATGTCGAGAACTAATTTGTTAAATTAACTGTCAAAGATACTTAGATTAACCCTATTTTATATGTAAAAATAGTGGTTTTTCTGCAAAATGTAAATTAACAATAATCATTAGCAGGTTCGATGTGATTTTACAAAATTTTCTGTTCACATGTGATAAATTGGTAAAAGAGTAACATTGGTACAAGAATAACTCTCACTTATCAACTACAATATTCATCGCAATTTCCCTTCAAAACATCATCTAGTAATAAGAATCACCTTTCATGTTTTCTTGAGTCTAGTTAACTATTGGATAGTAGAATACGAGCATCATTTTACAGGTTCTATAACGAATTATATTTTTGTGGACTGTAAAATTAAAAATAGATGCACAATTTTCAGTAAAATCACTTTTAAAAAGGAGGGCTTTTTATTGGAAAAAATACAGCGAATCTCCACTTCCAATCTAGAACGAAACTTTCAAGAAGTGGAACGTTCACTTACAAATCAAGAAGCGTTGGAAGAATCGAATCGATGCCTTTATTGCTATGATGCTCCTTGTATTAAGGCATGCCCCACAGGTATCGATATTCCAACTTTTATAAAAAAAATCGCTTCAGGAAATTTACTTGGCTCCGCGAAAACGATTATGTCTTCTAATCCAGTTGGTGCAAGCTGCTCTAGAGTGTGTCCAACAGAGGAGCTGTGTGAAGGAGCATGTGTCTTAAACCATTCCACAAAACCCATTATGATCGGTAACCTCCAGCGATATGCGACAGATTGGGCCATCAAAAATAACCAAACATTGTTTGAACGGGGAACACCGAATGGTAAAGCTGTTGCTGTTGTGGGTGGAGGTCCTGCAGGACTTTCCGCAGCGAGAGAACTTGCACGGTTTGGATATGAAGTAACAATTTTTGAAGCGGCCGAAAAAGCGGGCGGGTTAAATACCTACGGAATTGTCTCTTTCCGCCTTCCACAATCGATTTCTTATTGGGAAGTGGAACAGGTTGAAAAACTTAATGTAACCATCAAAACAAATACAACAGTTGGTAAAGATGTGTCCGTTAAGGATTTAGTTAAAGATTTTGATTGCATTATCTTAGCGGTTGGTATGGCACATGTTCCTCATTTAGGTATTGAAGGGGAAGACCTTGAGGGGGTCTACGATGCCATTGAATTTGTAAAGGAAACAAAAAGTGGAAGATTATCTAAGGATTTTGTTGGAAAGCGTGCCGTTGTCATCGGTGCAGGAAATACAGCCATTGATGGTGCTACTTGTTCAGTACGTTTAGGTGCAGAAAATGTCAAAATCCTATACCGTCGAACAGAAGAAGAAATGACTGCCTATGATTTTGAATATGAATTTGCCAAACAAGACGGTGTTGAGTTTCGCTGGTTAACAGCACCTAAAAAAATTATTGGGAATGAACACGGCAAGGTAACTGGGATTGAATGCATCAAAATGAATCTTGGTGAGCCTGATCAAGACGGGCGCAGAAGACCTTATCCGGTTGAAGGATCTGAATATGTTATTCCGGTGGATGCGGTCATCAAAGCGATCGGCCAAACTAGGCATTTGGGATTAATTGAGGCATTAGAACTACAGCATGATAGTGGTGTAGTTCACGTAAATAAAGAAACCTATCAAACTTCCAATCCCAAAATATATGCATGTGGTGATGTTGTTTTTGGAAAAGGCAATGGCGACGCAATGGTGGTTACCGCTGCACAACAAGGGAAACTGGCAGCATATAGCATTCATAAACAATTCGCAGCGGCTGGTATAGTCCAATAATTTTTTAATTACCAAGGATATAGATATGTAAGCGCTTTCCTTGACTAAAGCATGTTTCTATTAAAAAGGGGTGAATTTATTTGGCTGATTTAAGTATTAATCTTGCAGGAATAAAATCTCCTAACCCATTTTGGTTAGCTTCTGCACCGCCAACCAATTCAGGGTATCAAGTTCAGCGAGCCTTTGAAGCAGGATGGGGCGGGGCAGTTTGGAAGACATTAGGTGACCCCATCTTAAATGTTTCCTCTAGGTTTGCAGCCATTAGTTTTAACGGACAGCAAGTCGCTGGGTTCAATAATATTGAATTGATAACGGACCGGCCATTAGATGTCAATTTAAAAGAAATCTATGAAACGAAAAAGAGATTTCCAAACCATGCAATTATTGCGTCCTTAATGATGGAGCCAAAACAAGAAAAGTGGCATGAATTGGTTAAACGTGTTGAGGATGTTGGGGTGGATGGTCTGGAATTAAACTTTGGCTGTCCACATGGAATGGCTGAACGAGGAATGGGGTCTGCTTCAGGGCAGGTACCAGCCTTAGTAGAACGTCAGACGTACTGGGTAAAGGAAGTGGCAAAAACTCCTGTCATCGTAAAACTAACACCAAATATTACGGATATTACTGCTACTGCTGAAGCTGCATGTAATGGCGGAGCGGACGCTATCAGTATGATTAACACGATTAATAGTTTAATGGGAGTAGACCTGGATACATGGAATACGATTCCACATGTTGCCGGGAAAGGTGCGCATGGCGGTTATTGTGGTCCTGCAGTAAAACCGATTGCTTTAAATATGGTGGCAGAGTGTGCTCGACATGCAAATATTAATGTCCCTATTTCAGGTATTGGCGGAATTTCGAACTGGCAGGATGCCGTTGAATTTATGTTAATGGGCGCAACGGGCGTGCAAATTTGTACCGCTGCTATGCATCATGGATTCCGTATTGTTGAAGATATGATTGAAGGACTTAATCATTATTTAGATGGCAAGGGTATTCAATCCGTTAGCGAAATCATTGGTAAATCCGTACCCAAATATTCGGATTGGGGTAATTTAGATCTAAATTATAACATTGTGGCAAAAATCAATACCGATGTGTGCATCAACTGTAACAAGTGCCATATCGCCTGTGAGGATACCTCCCATCAGTGTATTGATAGGTTAACAGACGAAAACGGGAAGGGTTATTTGAAAGTAAGAGAAGAGGATTGTGTTGGCTGTAATCTTTGCTCTATTGTCTGCCCAGTTGATGGAGCAATCGATATGGTGGAAGTACCAAATGAATTGCCTCCGATGACCTGGAATGAAAGACAGTCTGCCTTGAGTCTTGCAGCAGAATGTAAGATTGATAGTCACAAATAAGAAGGGAGAAATGGTATGAAGAAATTGATAAAAAATGGAACCATTGTAACAGCCGCAGATACCTATACAGCAGAAATATTAATTGAAAACGGTAAAATTTCACAAATTGGCACCCAACTTTCAGCACAGGGAGCAGAAATAATCGACGCTAATGGCTGTCTTGTTATTCCTGGGGGGATTGATCCTCACACCCATTTAGATATGCCTTTTGGAGGAACCGTGACAAAGGATGATTTTGAGACGGGAACCATTGCGGCAGCTTTTGGCGGAACAACAACGGTGATAGATTTTTGCTTAACCACTAAAGGTGAACCGTTAAAGAATGCAATCCAAACCTGGCATGCGAAATCGAAAGAAAAAGCTGTTATCGATTATGGTTTCCATTTAATGATTGCGGAAATCAATGAGAACGTCTTAAATGAACTTCCGTATGTGATCAATGAAGAAGGTATTACCTCTTTCAAAGTATTTATGGCCTACAAAAACGTTTTCCAGGCAGATGATGAAACGCTTTTTCGAACCCTTGTTTCAGCGAAAGAACATGGAGCGCTTGTTATGGTCCATGCTGAAAATGGGGATGTCATTGATTATTTAACGAA
>JAPSKD010000208.1 GCA_031177865.1 Bacillus sp. (in: firmicutes)
GTCCAAGCGCGGACCATGGAAAAGAACCAGGGCAAAGGACCAATCAAAATTATCTGTCCAGGTAAAGTGTATCGACGTGATAATGATGACGCGACACACTCACACCAGTTCATGCAAATCGAAGGACTTGTGGTGGGTGAAAACATTCGCATGAGCGACCTTCATGGGACATTAGAGATTTTTGCGAAAAAAATGTTCGGTGAAGACCGTGAAATCAGATTGCGCCCAAGTTTCTTCCCATTTACAGAGCCTTCCGTTGAAATGGACATTTCTTGTATGATTTGCGGCGGGCAAGGCTGTAATGTTTGTAAGAAAACAGGCTGGATTGAAATTCTTGGAGCAGGAATGGTCCATCCAAACGTTCTTGAAATGGCTGGCTATAATTCTAAGAAATACACTGGCTTTGCCTTCGGTATGGGACCAGAGCGGATTGCCATGTTGAAATACGGTGTCGATGATATTCGTCATTTCTATACAAATGATGTACGTTTCTTAAAACAGTTTTCAAAACATGAGTAAAAATAAAAGCGGAAGCGCCTTGCATAGGGAAAAATGCAGTTCAATTTTTCGTAGAGGCGACACCGCATAAGACGAGCCGGCATGAAGGTTGTTCTTTAACCTTCTTGACGGATTGGCTTAGACCTGAGAGCCCCTAGGCGCTTCAGCTAGATATAAAAAGGAGGAATACGATATGTTCGTTTCATATAAATGGCTCCAGGATTATGTAAATTTATCCGGAGTGTCAGCTGTTGAATTAGCTGAAAGAATCACAAAAAGCGGTATTGAGGTTGAGGGAGTAGAAGTCCTTAACGAAGGAATTACAGGCGTAGTCGTAGGGCAAGTCGTTGAACGTGTTCAACACCCTAACGCTGATAAATTAAGCAAATGCCAGGTTGACATTGGTCAAGGTGAACCTGTTCAAATTATTTGCGGAGCACCTAATGTCGCACAAGGACAAAAGGTTGCAGTTGCAACGGTTGGTGCAGTATTACCTGGTAACTTTAAAATCAAACGTGCGAAGCTTCGCGGTGAAGAATCAAATGGAATGATCTGCTCATTAACGGAACTTGGTGTGGAAGCAAAGGTTGTACCAAAGGAATATTCAGAAGGAATCTTTGTTTTTCCTCAGGATGCAGAGGTTGGTACGAACGCAATCGCGTTATTAAACCGTGATGATCAAGTTCTTGAGCTTGGCTTAACACCAAACCGTGCAGATTGCTTGAGCATGCTTGGTGTAGCTTATGAAGTAGCTGCCATTCTAGGCAGAGAAGTAAAGCTTCCAGAAATCGATGTTCAGCCAGTACCTGAAAAAGCAACTGATTATATTACGGTAAAAGTAGAAGCAAATGAAGATAATCCTTTATATGCTGCTAAAGTCATTAAGACTGTAAAAATCGGTCCTGCACCACTATGGATGCAAACAAGACTTATGTCTGCAGGCATTCGTCCACATAATAATGTAGTCGATATTACCAACTACATTTTATTAGAATACGGTCAGCCGCTGCATGCATTTGACTATGATCGTTTAGGTTCAAAAGAAATTCTAGTTCGTCGTGCGCATGATGGTGAAAAATTTGTAACACTAGATGACGTTGAACGTACATTGACTTCTGACCATTTAGTGATTACAAATGGAACAGAACCAGTTGCATTAGCTGGGGTAATGGGTGGAGCAAATTCAGAAGTAACATCTGATACAACTACCGTATTGCTGGAGGCAGCTTATTTTACAGGAGGTACCGTAAGAAAAGCTTCAAAAGACCATGGATTACGCAGTGAAGCTAGCGCTCGTTTCGAGAAGGGTGTCGATCCAAACCGCGTACGAGCTGCGGGTGAGCGTGCTGCTTACTTAATCGCAAAATACGCTGGCGGCGAAGTATTAGAAGGAGCTTCAGAAGTTGATACACTAACTGTTGAACCCGCAGTCGTTTCGATTACTTTAGAAAAACTAAATAATGTTATCGGCACAAACTTGACTGTTCAGGATGTTGAAGCTATTTTCGAACGACTTCAATTTACTGTCAATGTCGAGGAGAATGTAATTACGGTTACAGCCCCTACACGCCGTGGTGACATCAAAATAGAAGAAGACTTAATTGAAGAAGTAGCGCGTCTATACGGCTATGATAACATTCCTAAAACATTGCCAATCGGATCTGCTACTCCAGGTAAATTGTCGGACTATCAGGAAAAACGCCGCATTGTCCGTCAATATTTAGAAGGTGCAGGCTTGTACCAAGCGGTAACCTACTCTTTAACAAGTGAGGAAAAAGCTGCACAATTCGCACTTGAGAAACGCGATTTCATTCGCCTGGCTATGCCGATGAGTGAGGACCGCAGTATCCTGCGCTTAAGCATTATGCCGCAGCTGCTCGAAGTAGTAAAATACAACAGTGCGCGTCAAAATGACAGCCTTGCTGTTTATGAGACAGGTGCAGTGTTTTTAGCAAATGGAAACGAAGTCTTACCTGAAGAACAGGAGCATTTAGCAGGCGCCATAACTGGGCTATGGCACAGCCATTCATGGCAGGGTGAGAAAAAGGCTGTTGACTTCTATGTGTTAAAAGGCATTTTAGAAGGATTGTTTGCAAAACTTGGCCTTGCAGATAGTGTGACTTACGTTCAGGCAAAAGTGGATAACATGCACCCAGGACGTACAGCAGAAATTTTATTGAATGGTCAAAGAATTGGTTTTGTCGGCCAAGTACACCCAACCATGCAAAAAGAGCTTGATTTGAAAGATACTTATGTTTTCGAGCTTTCATTGAAGGCAGTGCTTGAAGAAGCGACAGCACCACTAAGATACGAAGCGATTCCACGTTTCCCATCCATTACAAGAGACATCGCTCTTGTCGTTGATAAAGAAACCGTATCAGGCGTGTTGAAGGATATTATTGAAACAGCTGGTGGAAAGCTTCTTAAAGAAGTTAGTGTCTTTGATTTATACGAAGGTGACCGCATGGAAGAAGGCAAGAAATCCATTGCTTACTCACTAAAATACATGGATCCAGAACGTACATTAACTGATGAAGAAGTAACAAAAGTCCATGCACAAGTACTTGAAGCCTTAAAAGAAAAGGCTGGAGCAGTGTTGAGAGGGTAATAATAGAGAGAAAAATGACCTAGTGAAAAATTAACTAGGTCATTTTTTATGCAGGCTAAGAAATGGAGTAAAATGAAATTTTTGGTCAATCCAGGTAGCCTGGAGTGACCGAAACCGAGTAAGATACGAAAAAGTCCCATAAAAGTTTGACTACATTAGCCCCTTTTTTTCTTCACAAGATTCATTGCTTTTTCCGTATTAGCAAAATGAAGCTTTACAAATTGAGGCAATACCTCTCGTCCTTTTTTCAAAATCAGCTTCGCTGCCGCCTCGTCGACCTGAGATCCTGCTCCTTTTGGTATCTTAAAGCCTGCCGTTTCACTCAGTTTATCAAAATACTGGACAAAAGCATAACGTGCGAGAATCGAAGCCGCTGCTACGGCAAGATGGATACCCTCCGCCTTCGTACTAAAATAAACATTTTCCTTCGCGACAGCCTTTTGATTTTTCACGTGCTGAAAATAGGTACTCTCTTGAACGAATTGGTCAATAAGAATGGCCTCCGGTTTAACCGGTGAAATTTTCTCTAGCACTTTAAGGATGGCTTGGTTATGGAGAATGGCCTTCATTTTCCCCTGTGACATCCCTGCTTTTTGCAGCTGATTGTATTTTTCATTTTTGAGTGTCATTAAACTAAACGGGACCACATCTTTAATCACCTTTGCGATAGCGATGATTTTATCATCATTTAAATCCTTCGAATCTCTGACCCCTAATTCTGTTAATAAAGGAATATCTTCCTTCCTCACATAAGCAGCCACAACGGTGATGGGTCCAAAAAAATCGCCGGTACCGACTTCATCGGAGCCAATAACGGACCAGTTTCTAAAACCTTGTGGCAGATTACCTTTAGCTGCTTTTGGTTTGGCGGGAGCTTTTGCCGCTGCCTCACCCCATCTGCTGGCTTCTGCTTCACAGCCACTCCCTTGAAATAAAACTTTCCCAGACTTATAGGCAGTAATCATCGAGCCAGAAGTCTTGGCAGCAAACACACTTCCTGGAGGAGTTTTCTCTAGCAATTTACCTTCATAGTAGCTTTTCATTTTAATAATTTCAGACATACTTAGATTTAGTACGACATTTCCCAATCTAAAACACTCCTCGACATTATTCTTAAAAAAGTAAAAATACACCAAATCCACCGTTCTACTTGTCTAGCTCCACAAGAGTATGCTACGGAAGCGAAGCATCGCACGAAAGAAAAGCGTTAGCTTTTCTGAGGAGCGCCTATCTCCTCGAGTCGCTTCGGTCCAACTGGTGAAGTCAAAGAGCGACTTCACCTGCTGGCCCTCCAGCGCTAGTCGGGGCTAGGAAAAAATGAACTGCTTTTTTCCCCGAACAAGGCGCTTTTGCTTTTCTCTTTTCGACACACATCCGTTCGTGTTATATTATAAATTAGGGATTTCTTCGAATCGAATGGAGGCAGTAATTTGTCAAATATAGAAAAAACCAGAACAACCGTTGATATATACGGACAGCAATACGTTATTTTAGGGACCGAACCCCAAAGTCATGTTCGACATGTCGCTTCCTTAGTTGACAAAAAAATGCGCGAAATTGGTTCCAGGAATCCGCTACTAGATGTAAATAAGCTCGCTGTACTTACAGCAGTAAATGCGGTCAATGATTATATTAAAATGAAGGAACAATTAGAGCGGCTGCAATCTGAACTACAAAAGGAAAAGGACTGAATAAGTCATGCTGGATTTAGCAATTATTTTATTATTAATTTTTGGTTTTTTTATCGGGTTAAAAAGAGGATTCATATTGCAGTTGGTCCATTTAACAGGTTTTATTATTGCATACATAGTGGCAAATTTATACTATGACGATTTGGCACCCAGACTTACGCTATGGGTTCCGTATCCGAATCTAGGTACGACTTCTCCACTAAAACTATTAAGTGAGAATGGCAATATGGAGGAAGCCTTTTACCGCGCCATTGCTTTTGTTATTATATTCTTTGCAGTAAAGATTTTACTGCAAATCATTGGATCGATGCTTGATTTTATTGCCCATTTGCCTATTCTTAAGCAATTAAATGTATGGGCAGGCGGGTTACTCGGTTTCGCTGAAGTCTACTTAATTCTCTTTATTTTATTATATATTGCTGCGCTAATTCCAATGGAATTTCTACAAAAACCAATGGATGATTCCATTATGGCGAATCTTCTCGTTAATCATACGCCATTTCTATCAGAACAAATTAAGAATATTTGGATAGAATATACAGCTGCATTGACTTCTCTCTGATGATAGAATGCCCTTACTTCTCTCTGAGGAGAGAATCCCCTACTTCTCTCTAGGAGAGAAGTTTTTCTATTAAAAGGTTAAAATATTGGTAAGGTGGGTGGAAGTAATGGAGGTAAATAAAAAAGATTTAATTCGCTTGCTTGAAACAATCGCGGTATACATGGAGTTAAAGGGTGAAAATCCCTTTAAAGTATCTGCCTTCCGCAAAGCTGCGTCTGCACTGGAATTTGATGACCGCAGTTTATCTGATATTGAAGATTTTACGTCAATATCAGGAATCGGCAAAGGGACCGCGGCTGTTATTGAAGAATACATAAATGAAGGCACTTCCACGGTTTTAAAAGAGCTAAAGGAAGAGGTTCCGAAAGGGTTAATTCCGTTATTACAATTGCCTGGCCTGGGCGGGAAAAAGATTGCAAAGCTTCATAAAGAACTGGGTATCGAAGATGTCACAACCCTTGAAGAAGCTTGTAAAGCCGGAAAAGTCCAAGCATTAGCAGGATTCGGTAAAAAGACTGAAGAGAAAATTTTAAGCGCTATTGCCAATGTAGGCTCTAGACCAGATCGCCTTCCGCTAGCCTATATGCTGCCAATAGCCGACCTTATCGAGGCAAAACTTGCAGAACTTCCTGAGATTCATCAATATTCTCGGGCAGGAAGTTTGCGCAGAGTAAGGGAAACCGTCAAAGACCTTGATTTTATCATTTCAAGTGAACAGCCAGAAAAAGTAAAACAATTCCTGCTGGAATTACCTAATATAAAAGAAATTATTGGCGCTGGAGATACAAAGGTATCACTGGTGTTTGGGTTTGATTATGATGTATCGGTAGATTTTCGTCTTGTTAAACCAGAAGAATTTACTACTACTCTTCACCATTTTACGGGTTCAAAAGATCATAATGTCCGGATGAGACAGCTGGCTAAAGAACGTGGAGAAAAAATAAGTGAGTATGGTGTTGAAAATGTGGAGACAGGCGAAATTCTTACTTTTTCATCAGAGGAAGAGTTTTTCAAGCATTTTGATCTTCCCTTTATTCCACCAGAAGTAAGAGAAGATGGTAAAGAAGTAGAGGATTTTCCTGCTTACGAGGGTGAATTGATAGAACTCAGTGATATTAAGGGCGATCTTCACATGCACTCAACCTGGAGTGATGGGGCTCATTCAATCGAGGAAATGGTGGAAGCTTGTCGTGCAAAGGGCTATAAGTACATGGCCATAACGGACCACTCCCAATACTTAAAAGTGGCAAATGGGCTGACGCACGAGCGATTATTACAGCAAAAAGAAGAAATAAAAAAATTAAATGAAAAATACGATGATATACTAATTCTATCAGGAGTTGAAATGGATATCCTGCCAGATGGCACATTGGACTATGAGGACGATTTACTTGCTGAAATGGATTTCGTCATCGCATCGATTCACTCTGCTTTTTCACAGCCAAGAGAGAAAATCATGGAGCGGTTACGTACAGCATTGGAAAACGCACATGTTGATTTAATTGCGCACCCGACTGGCCGGAAAATTGGCAGACGTGAAGGTTATGATGTCGATATCGATATGCTGATAGAGTTAGCGAAAGAAACGAATACCGCTTTAGAGCTGAATGCCAATCCTAATCGATTGGACCTAAAAGCTGAATACTTACGAAAAGCACAGGACGCGGGTGTTAAACTATTTATTAATACTGACGCCCATAAGAAAGAAACGCTGTCACATATGGGTGTAGGGGTTTCAACAGCGAAAAAAGGCTGGATAAAAAAATCATCGGTAGTTAACGCACTCGACCCGAATGACTTACTAGAATTTTTGCATAATCGAAAATAGGGGGTTCATCTCCATGCAAGAAAGAACATTAAAGGTATTGGAATTTACGAAAGTGAGAGACCAGCTCATTGAACATGCAGCTTCGTCTCTTGGGATAGATAAGTTAAAAAGATTAGTACCATCAACAGATTATGAAGAGGTCGTTAAACTGCAGGCAGAAACAGATGAGGCCACGACCGTGTTACGAATTAAAGGAAATGTCCCGTTATCAGGTATTCACGATATCAGAGCACATATTAAACGCTCAGTAATTGGGGGCGTACTTAGCTCCCATGAGTTGATTCAGGTTGCGAGTACCATCCATGCGAGTCGGCAAATGAAACGTTTTATTGAAGATATTGCTGAAGAAAGAACGGAAATCCCAATATTAATGGAACAGGTTGAACGTATTATTCCACTAGCCAATTTAGAGGAATCAATCAGACATGCCATTGATGAGAGTGGTGAAGTTCTTGATAGTGCCAGTGATTTGTTGCGTTCGTTAAGGCACCAACTCCGGTCGAATGAAGCACGGGTACGTGAAAAATTAGAAAGTATGATTCGCTCATCCAATGCAGCAAAAATGCTGTCAGATTCGATTATTACCATCCGAAATGATCGCTTTGTAATTCCTGTTAAACAGGAGTATCGAGGTCATTATGGCGGTATCATCCATGACCAGAGCTCATCAGGGCAAACTCTATTTATTGAACCACAAGTAATTGTCCAATTAAACAATCAATTACAGGATATTAGAGTAAAAGAACAGCTTGAAATTGAAAGAATATTGACGGAGCTTTCGGCAAAGACCGCTGAATTTGAGTCGGAGCTGCGGGTGATTGTTGAGGTTATGGGGAATCTTGATTTTATTTTTGCAAAGGCAAGATATGGCCGGAAGATGAAAGCAAGTATGCCTCGAATGAATAATGAAGGACGAATTGCCTTATACAAAGCTAGACACCCGTTAATTCCGATTGACGAAGTGGTAGCAAATGATATTTTGCTTGGGAAGGACTATACAACGATTGTCATTACCGGACCAAACACTGGTGGTAAAACGGTTACCTTAAAAACGCTCGGTTTATGTTCTTTAATGGCGCAGGCAGGCTTACAGGTTCCTGCCTATGATGGCTCAGAACTTGCTGTTTTTGATGCCATTTATGCGGATATCGGCGATGAGCAATCCATTGAACAGAGCTTAAGTACCTTCTCATCCCACATGGTAAATATCGTGGACATTTTGAAAAAGGTCGACTTCAATTCCCTTGTCCTATTTGATGAGCTTGGTGCCGGAACTGACCCTCAGGAAGGTGCTGCGCTTGCCATTTCTATTTTGGATGAGGTCCATAATCGAGGGGCGCGAGTGATTGCCACTACACATTATCCAGAATTAAAGGCCTATGGATATAACCGCGAGGGTGTCACTAATGCCAGTGTTGAATTTGACGTTGAAACGTTAAGCCCAACCTACAAGCTTCTCCTTGGTGTACCAGGGCGAAGCAATGCGTTTGAAATTTCAAAACGATTAGGGTTAAATGAACGCGTTATTGATGCAGCAAGATCTCATGTTAGCGAAGATACAAATCAAATCGATAAGATGATTGCGTCTCTTGAGGCTAGTAAGCGTCAAGCTGAAATCGAACACGAGGAAGCACGTGATTATTTAAGACAGGCAGAAAAGCTCCATCAGGATATGCAAAAGCAAATGATAGAATTTTATCAGAACAAAGACGCTATGCTTGAAAAAGCGGCTGAACAAGCTGGTGAAATACTTGAAGAAGCAAAGAGTGAGGCAGAAAAGGTTATTCGTGACCTCCGTAAAATGAGAGTCGAAAAGCATGCTGATATCAAGGAACACGAATTGATTGATGCAAAGCGCCGTCTTGAAACTGCGACTCCTGAAATAAAGAAATCTGTGAACCAAGTCAATAAGAAAACGAAGAAGCATACCTTTACGTCTGGAGATGAAGTTAAAGTTCTAACATTTGGTCAAAAGGGTACACTTCTTGAAAAAGTCACAGATAACGAATGGCAGGTACAAATC
>JAPSKD010000209.1 GCA_031177865.1 Bacillus sp. (in: firmicutes)
GGAAAGACAGCGATGCTTGCAGCTATCAACGGTCAATACGCAGGAACCGTTGCTGTCGCCGATACGATCAAGGATACCTCAAAGAGTGCGATTAACCTCCTTAAAACCATGGGGCTTGATGTCCTTATGATTACTGGTGATAACGAGCAGACCGCTTTAGCGATTGCAAATCAAGCTGGAATTGACCATGTAATTGCAGAAGTTCTTCCAGAGGGCAAGGCAGCTGAAATCAAGAAATTACAGGAACAAGGAAAGAAAGTAGCAATGGTTGGTGATGGGATTAATGATGCCCCGGCGCTAGCGGTGGCTGATATTGGGATGGCTATTGGAACTGGAACAGATGTGGCAATGGAAGCTGCCGATATCACCCTTATTCGTGGTGATTTAAATAGCATCGCAGACGCAATCTTTATGAGTAAAAAGACAATCACTAATATTAAGCAAAATCTGTTCTGGGCACTCGCCTATAATTCGCTTGGGATTCCGTTCGCCGCACTCGGCTTCTTAGCACCTTGGCTTGCAGGGGCTGCGATGGCATTCAGTTCCGTTTCTGTTGTCCTTAATGCGTTACGATTACAAAAAGTAAAACTATAGATGTGAAACTTCATAATAATGCAAAAAGGCTGACACATAATTGTCAGCCTTTTTCCCATTTTTCACTATCTGTAACTATTATACTTATTTCGTATATCCTTTACTTAATAAGCCTGATGCTCCAAATGTCAGCATTAAAGGTACCATTCCGATTGAAAACATAAACATCGATAATGCACCAACTCCTGCACTTCCTGTGCCTAACGCAAAAAATTGCATCGTTTGTAAAGGGCCTCAGGGCATTAAACCGTTAAGAAGTCCTACAAAAAATGTTGCTCTCGGTTTACTCATGGCTTGACATGCTGCATTCGGTAATTTAATTTGAAATTTCCTAAAAGCCTTAAATCCTGCCATATTAAAGTCCATCATAATCATAAAAACACCAGCAAATAGCTGTAATCCTGCTTTTGTAGTAAGAGATAAAGCAAAAACTGAACCAATAGCACCAAATAACTCCGCCTAGGATAGTATAGGCATTTACTCTTCCAGCGTTATACAAAAGAGCTGGCTTTATCACTTCAAATTTGTTTCGACTTTCTTTTCCAAGGCTTTGTGAAAGCATGATTCCGCCACACATTCCTACACAATGAATGGATGTAATCACACCGACACTACAAATAATACACCATAAGAAGCTTTCGTTAATTGAGCCTCCATATCGTATGTCCCGGAATTGATTCCTAGCAGTACCACGGCTGCTACAGCGATTAGAATGCCGATGAATTTATAGTCTTTAGAACTTTCTGTGTTATATCCAACACTTTGAATAGCAGCTTTTATTTCCTTTATATCACAAAGTGTATTATCAAACTCAATCGCTGCAGATTGACCGCTAAAACTAGCTTTTACACTTATTACACCATCTAATTTTTTTACTGTTCTCTCAACCTGCTTCTCGCAAGATGTACAGGTCATAATTTTTGTGTTGATGATATGAAGAAAGAGAGTATTAAAGTGAACATTTTGTAGACAAAATATAAACAATTTATGAAACATGTTAATAATAAAAATTGCTCATACTATAAAAAACAGATTGAAAAGAGGAAAACAATTTGGAACCTTTTATGCCTCAATTAGTATACTTTGAACCAAGAGCATTAGAATATCCTCTTGGAAGAGAACTAAAAGAGAAATTTGAAAAGTTGAATCTTGAAATTCGTGAGACCACTTCCCATAACCAAATACGTGATTTGCCTGGGGAGAATGAACTCCAAAAATATAGAAATGCAAAATCAACTCTTGTGGTAGGAATCAGAAAGACATTAAAATTTGATACTTCTAAGCCTTCCGCAGAATATGCCATCCCTTTAGCCACAGGCTGTATGGGGCATTGCCATTATTGCTATTTGCAAACGACACTCGGTAGCAAACCATATATCCGAACCTATGTAAACCTGGAGGATATCTTTGAACAAGCACAAAAATACATAGATGAGCGTATACCAGAGATCACTCGATTTGAAGCTGCTTGTACCTCGGACATAGTGGGATTAGATCATTTAACACATTCGCTAAAAAAGACAATCGAATTTATCGGACAATCTGAGTTTGGCTTACTAAGGTTTGTTACAAAATTCCATCATGTCGACCATTTGCTTGATGCCAATCACAATGGGAGGACAAGATTCCGTTTTAGTGTTAATTCTCGTTATGTTATAAAGAACTTTGAGCCAGGTACCTCTTCCTTTGAAGATCGTTTGGCAGCTGCGAGAAAGGTCGCAAAGGCTAAATATCCTTTAGGATTTATTGTAGCACCCATTTATTTACATGAAGATTGGAAAGTAGGCTATCGTGAGCTATTTGAACGTTTAAGTGATGAGCTGGCAGGCTTAGAAATACCTGACCTGACATTTGAACTTATCCAACACCGTTTTACAAAGCCAGCAAAAAACGTGATAGCAAAAAGGTATCCAAAAACCAAGCTCGAAATGGATGAGGAAAAGCGAAAATATAAATGGGGCCGCTATGGAATCGGGAAATATGTTTATCCAACAGAAGAAGCAAATGAGTTAGAAACGACCATTCGCAGTTACATTGACGAATATTTCCCGAATGCAATTATTGAATATTTCACTTGAAAAATTTTTTTGCTTGTACACCGTACTATTTTGGCGACAAACCGCTTAAAGATGTAACAATGAGTACACCTTTAGGAGTGGCTGCCATGAAAATAGACGGTGTTTTTTCTGGAGGAGGAATTAAAGGATTTTCCCTAATTGGGGCTATTCAAGAAATTGAAAAAAGAGGTTTTCAATTCGAGCGGGTTGCTGGGACGAGTGCGGGATCGATTGTTGCTGCATTCATTGCAGCTGGCTATGGAAGTAGTGAGATAGAACAACTTCTTGATGAACTGGATTTAACAAAGTTTCTCGATGCCCGAAAAATGATTATTCCTTTTCCACTGGCTAAATGGCTTTTTGTTTATTGGAAGTTGGGTTTATATAAAGGGAATGAGCTGGAAAAGTGGATTGAAAAAAAATTAGCAGCAAAGGGTGTAAGAACATTTTCGGATTTGCCGCCGCAAAACCTAAGAATAATCGCTTCCGATCTCTCCAATGGCAGGTTGATGGTACTCCCGGATGATTTAGTTAAATATGGTCTTTCTCCGGGGTCTTTTTCGATAGCAAAAGCAGTAAGAATGAGCTGCAGTATTCCGTATTTTTTTGAGCCTGTTAAATTAAAATCTATGGATGGAGTAAATGTGATCGTTGATGGAGGAGTATTAAGCAATTTCCCAATGTGGCTTTTTGACCATGAAAATATTCAAAAGTTACGGCCTGTAATTGGAATCAAATTAAGCGGAGATGAATACGAACACGAAAAACATAAAATCAAAAATGCAATTCAATTATTTGGTGCTCTGTTTGAAACAATGAAGGATGCACATGATTCACGTTATGTATCTAGAAAACATGCTAAAAACATTATTTTTATTCCCTCTGAGGGGGCATTATCAATAGAGTTCCATCTGACACATGAAAAGAAACAGGAATTGTTTGAATTAGGCAGAGAGGCTGCTAAAAAGTTTTTTAAGTCTTGGTGTTATTAATGGAAGCAAATAAAAAAGTCGAGCGTTTATAATGACGCTCGATTTTTCTTTTTGCCTTTTTTGCCATCGATAACTGTTAAGTGAACAGGGGACTTCTTTTTTGTCTTGCTTTTCTTTAAAGAAGTAAGCGAACCAAATGATGTACTTTTTGTAGACTGTTCTCCACCTTTAGTCTGCAATCGTTTTTTGGACTTTTTAGCTGCTTTGATAAAGGCCTGCTGCTCTTTATTCCTTGGATTTGATCTACGAATTAGTCTAAAAACAAAATAAATGGCTAAACCGACCAATGCGAACACTACGATATTCTTAAGAAAACCGATAGGATCACCTGCAAAAGCTCCAATTATGCCAATTATCCCTAAAACAATAACACTACCAACCAAAGGAACGGAAATCCAATTTTTCAAGAAAGCCACCTCCCTAAGAGCATCATAAGCATTTTCTTAATTTTTTAAACACATAAATAATAATGTTTTAGATATTTCTTCCACTTTTAGCGGTTATTTCATTACACTCCGTTAGTTCTTTAGGATTAAGATCGGAGATATGGAGAAACTTTTTTTCTTACTTTGGAAAATTAATATGTACTTAATTTTATTCTACTTCGATCATGAAAAAACCTCTAGGATGACATAATATTTCCAATTAAAAAGTTTATTATATGCAAGTGATTGGCAATGAAAGGGCATAATATATTGGAAATCTGCTGGTTTAAGATTTTTAAAGTAAAAAAACAGATTTTACAGGGGGTAGATTATTATGGCTAATGGCTCGAACAAATCAAATTATCCAAAACCAATGTCTTTTGCTACCGTAGTTTTCTGGACGGGATTATTTGGAGGTCTATTTTGGGGAACAATCGGATTTTTAGCATACTACTTTAATTTCACTGAAATTCGTCCAAATGTAATATTAGGCTCTTGGGCGTTGGGGAACTGGAAGAATGAATGGCTTGGGACTGTCATTTCAATCATTTTACTTGGAATCCTTTCTGTTGGTGCAGCTTTTGTTTATTCCCTGGCATTAAAGAAATTTAATGGAATTTGGTTAGGCTTAGGATATGGGATTATACTCTTTTTGTTAGTGTACCTGGTATTAAATCCAATCTTTCCGGGGATAAAGCCATTTTTAGACTTAAGTCGTAATACAGTTATTACCACTATTTGCTTATATCTGGTATATGGATTATTTATCGGCTATTCGATTAACTATGAGTATGAAAACAATCATATGGAAGAAAATGAGACCGCCACTTAACGCTTTATTAGTCCTTATCGGCTGAGGTGTGATAAAATAATTTTTGATATTATTACAATAGGAAATTAATTTGATATTGGATTACATATGGGAGAGTGGGAGACGATGGAAAAGATAGATAAATTAAGATCAAGTTTTTCTACACACGGAATTGATGGTTTTTTAATTACAAGTCAATTTAACCGTCGCTATATGACTAACTTTACTGGTTCAGCTGGGGTAGTGCTCATTAGTGCTTCCAAGGCACAATTTATTACCGATTTCAGATATGTTGAACAAGCTTCAAACCAGTGTGAAGGGTATGAAGTTGTCAAGATGACTGGAACGCTTGTAGAAGAAGTAGCGAAGCAAGCAAAAAACCTTGGTATTAAAAAGCTTGGTTTTGAAGAAGATCATTTAACATTTTCCACTTATAAAGCTTATGAAAAAGAACTCGACGCAGAACTTGTTCCTGTTTCAGGTGTTATAGAAAATTTACGCTTGATTAAGACAGAAGCAGAGATTAAGATATTAAAGGTAGCTGCAGATATTGCCGATGCTGCGTTTAAGCATATATTGGATTTTATTCAACCAGGAAAAACGGAGCTTGAAGTATCCAATGAATTAGAGTTCTTTATGAGAAAGGCAGGCGCAATTTCTTCTTCCTTCGATATCATTGTTGCTTCTGGGTATCGCTCTGCTCTCCCACATGGGGTTGCAAGTGATAAGGTGATTGAAAAAGGAGATTTTGTAACCTTGGACTTTGGTGCTTATTATGACGGCTATGTATCAGATATCACTAGAACAGTGGCAGTAGGTGAACCTGAGGCAAAGCTTAAGGAAATATATAACATCGTTCTAGAAGCCCAATTGAGGGGAATGGCTGGTATTAAGCCTGGTATGACAGGAAAAGAAGCAGATGCACTAACAAGAGATTACATAACAGAAAAAGGTTATGGAGATTATTTTGGGCATTCTACCGGTCACGGTATTGGACTTGAGGTCCATGAAGGTCCGGCTCTTTCTTTCCGTTCCGATCTTGTTCTTGAACCAGGCATGATTGTAACGGTTGAACCAGGTATCTACCTGCCAGGACTTGGCGGGGTTCGGATTGAAGATGATACTCTCATTACGAAGGACCATAACGAAGCTTTTACTCATTCTACAAAAGAACTTATTATTTTGTAATCGACATAGGAGGATAAAAACATGATTTCGGTTAATGATTTTAAAACAGGTCTAACAATTGAAGTGGACGGCGGGCTTTGGCGCGTTCTTGATTTCCAACACGTAAAACCAGGGAAAGGCGCGGCATTTGTTCGTTCAAAGCTTCGTAACCTTCGTAATGGAGCAATCCAAGAGAAAACATTCCGTGCGGGTGAAAAAGTTGAAAAAGCTCAAATTGATAACCGTAAAATGCAATACCTATACGCTAGCGGTGATCAGCATGTGTTCATGGATATGGAATCTTACGAACAAGTAGAGCTTCCTGCAAGCAATATTGAATATGAATTAAAGTTTTTAAAAGAAAACATGGAAGTTCATATCATGATGTTCGGTCATGAAACACTCGGTGTTGAACTGCCAAACACTGTTGTCCTTGAAGTTGCTGAAACAGAGCCAGGAATTAAAGGTGATACTTCATCAGGCGGCACTAAGTCAGCTACTCTTGAAACTGGACTTAATGTTCAAGTGCCATTCTTCGTTAACCAAGGAGATAAATTAATTATTAATACTACAGAAGCTTCCTATGTTTCTCGTGCATAATTAACTCATTAAACTAAGACCGGTTTTTTTACGGTCTTAGTTTTTTTTATAAACATGAAAAAAAAGAAAGTTTTTTACTTTCCCTATTGCGAAAACTTCACTAAATAGTAATATTTACTTTCAATTCATGTGATTAGTTTTTGCTAAAATAAAGTAGAATTACAACATATAAACAAAAGAGGTGACACGTAAAATGAAGAAAATTCTATCTCTCTTGTTTCTCTGTACGGCTATTGGTCTAGTAGTAGCAGCCTGCGGCAGTTCTAAAGAGATAAATGTAACTTTAGATAAAAAACATCTACCACTGCCTGATTATGTTTTGAATTCTTCTGATTTAATTCAAGAAACCTATGCAATGGTATCAAACTATCCAAAGGTGGTAGCAGGTGTGCCTTGCTATTGCGGCTGTTATGCACAAGATGGGCATGAAAGTAATTTGGATTGTTATATTGATTCATTTGGAGACGATAAAGCCGTTACCGGCTGGGATTCAATGAGTATATCCTGAGACGTCTGTATAGATATCGCCCGGGAGGCGGTAGAGATGCATCTTGACGGTAAAAGCCCTAAGAAAATATATGACTTAATTACTACCAAATATCAAGATTTTGGGGAGCCAACTCCAACACCAGAACCTAAGTAAGGGATAGCCAATGAAAAAAATATTATACGGCCTTTACACGATCATCATTATTGGGATTATTATCTGTATTATTAATAGTGGTATTTTTAGCAGTGAGAGTGCGGAAGCGGTTGTTGCAGGTGAAAAAATTTATCAAAAGCAGTGCCTGATTTGTCATGGAGACAATGGTAAAGGTGAAGGTAAACATGCTGGTACTGCCATAAACAACCAACAATATTTAAATTCCGTAAGCGACGAAGACATTTATAACAGTGTTAAATTCGGTAGAGAAGGTACTGGTATGCCGAGCTATGGACCAAGACTCTCAGAGGAAGATTTAAATAATGTTGTTGTTTATATTAGGAATTGGCAGTCAGAAGAAATTAAGTTTGAAGTCCCTAAAACCATTGCCGGTAATCCTGTTAACGGTGAGAAACTGTATAATTTATATTGCATAAACTGTCACGGAGAAGCGGGTGCAGGTAAATTAAAAATGGGGACAGCTCTTTCAAATCCACAATACCTGAAATACACCACTGATAAGCAGATTTGGATTAGTACAGCTTATGGTCGTGATGATACTAGAATGACAGCATCACTAAAAGGGCTTAACGGAGTAAGACAGCTTAAAGAACAAGAAATTTCAGATATTGTGTCGTATATACGTTCATTAGAAGGAAAATAACCAAAAAGCCTGAATCTTCGTGATTCAGGCTTTTTTTAGATAGATTGGCAAATGTGAACAATTTGTGGTCAAATTTTGACGAAAACGTAACGGTTTCTCCCCTTTTACAAAATGTTCAAAAGTGAATTAACTATACATAGATGATTAATATTATATTTGTTTCAAAGAGGGCTATAGTGAAAAATAGCTTTTTATAGGAGCTCAAGGAGGATTAACATGCTTAGAAAAAAGTTGTTGGCTTTATTTGCAATTACGTCATTTTTCTCTAGTTTTATTATTCCGAACGCATATGCCGACACAGCCTTTCAACCAGAAAAGTTTCCTTATACTGATATGCAAATTCAGGTAATGCCTGAGTTTGATTACCCTGAAGGCTGGGCGAAAGATACCCCGTCATTACTAGTAGGGCAGTATGGAACTTTTACAAACAAGAGTGGACAGGATTTTGATGGAAAGGTTGAAATAGCTGTTCCCGCTAGTGAAAAAGGCTTCCAAGCCTACTTAGTGGCTGAATTTCCAGAAGACAATAAACCAGAAGTGCAACGGCCATTTGATGTTGATGCGGAAAAGGGAATCATTTCATGGAAACCTTCAAAGGAAATTAAGAATAATGAAACTTATAGATTTGTAGTGGAGTACTATACTAGCGCAGTAGAAGTAAAGGACAAAAGAAGCTTTACATACGAATATAGCAACCCAACAGAGATTGGAACACTGGACGTAATTTTTTATGCCCCGATGGAGGCAAAAGATATTACCTTAGAGCCTAAGGCACCAAACAATACAAAAAGTGAATATGGTGAAGAGCTATTCTACTATCAATACAAAGATGTAAAAGCAGGTGAAAGTTACAAATATACTTTCTCGTATCAAAAAGATGGTTTTAAGTCAACGTTAGACGCTATTAATGAGAAACAACCTCCTAATGATGAAAACCATGCCAGTGTTAATGGAACTGCAACAGATCAAATTTCCGGGGGATCTGGCGGCGACCGTCCTCTAATTGGAATGGGCGGTGCTATCGTAATTGGAATCGCCCTTATCATTGCTGGTGTGTTTGTTTACTTAGGATTAAAGGGAAAAGCATATTCTGCACCTAAAACTTCAAGTTCCAAAACAACTAACCATTACCCAAAAAAGCAGACAGTAAAAAAGGAAATTAAATCTATCAGTGTTGACGA
>JAPSKD010000210.1 GCA_031177865.1 Bacillus sp. (in: firmicutes)
TCTAGCTTTAGAGTCTTTACTCATGAAATCCTCCATAAATGTTAGTAACTAAAGTAGTATATCACACGAACAAGCCTGTGGAGAAGGGAAGAAATGACAATACTATTTCCCATCGGAATTTTTTATTTGAAATCTTATCGCGATTATGTTTTAAAGGGCTGTTGCGGTGATTTAATAGTGGAGTTAAATTCGGAGATTAACTGGTAGTTTGGAGGCGGGTGATAGCAGCGGCCTTTTTTGGTGCCGATGTGGGGGGAGGCTGAGGAATCTAATAATCTTCTGGATATATGATGAGATTTTAGTTGAAGGAACTTCCAAAAGTCCTTATTTGTAATCAAAATCTGTAAGTGGGTTTAGGATCTAGATTATGAAAATAAAAGTGGTGACAGCCTGCAGTTCTGGCCGCTTCCTAATTTGGGCTCCAGTAGTTGGTGATGAGGCTGCCACCACATGCAATAAGGATTTTAGAATTAAAAGCGGGAAATGTTCTCCGTTTCCGGCTGCATTTCTCTTATATAACCTTCTTGCCTTTTGAATTGCTTTCTTTCACTTTCTCCTCCCAAAAATCAGCACCTTTAATGCCAAGTTTAACAGGATCGAAGACTGGTTCAATGCCCGCTTTCTTCTGTTCTTCATAATCTTTAAACACTTTTAAGGCTGTTTTAGTCAGGAACAGAATAGCGACTAAGTTAAGCCAGGCCATACTTCCGAAGCCAAAGTCTCCGAGCGCCCATAATAGGGATGCATTTTCGACACTTCCTAAATAGATCATTCCCAAGAAAACAATCATTAAGCCTGTTTTAAGCCCTTTTAGATTTCTCTTTCTGCCAAGGTAAACGAGGGTTGTTTCAGAAATATAGTAGTAAGCCATCAGAGTTGTGAAGGCAAAGAAGAAGATAGCAATTGCAACAAACAAACCGCCAAACCCAGGGATAACGCTCTCAACGGCCGCCTGTGTCCACATTGGTCCAGCTTCTACACCTTGGATGTTTTCAACAATCGGCTGCTTTCCTTCTGGCGTAACGCTATACATGCCGGTAATTAGAATCATAAGTGCAGTAGCTGTACAAACAATGATGGTATCAATATAAACAGAGAATCCTTGAACAAGACCTTGTTTTGCCGGATGTGATACATCTGCTGCGGCTGAACTATAAGTTCCTTCCCCTACACCAGCAACGTTAGAAAATACTGCTCTCTTAACGCCCCATGCAATCGCTGCACCGAAAATACCGCCAAACATTTCGTTTGCACCAAATGCACTTGAAATAATCAGCCAAAGCATTGCTGGAATTTCTGCTGCATTTGCAAATAAAAGAACGAAAGTGATAACCACATACCCTAAGGCCATAAAAGGGACAACTTTTTCCGCAACAGTAGCAATTCGCTTAACGCCGCCAAAAATAATGATGCCAAGTAATACAACAAGAATGATTCCAGTGATGCTTTTATGGAGACCAATTGTATTTTCGAAACCAACAGCAATCGTATTGGCCTGAATCCCTGGTACTAAGATTCCGTAGCAGAGGGTAACAACAATCGCAACAAACACCGCAAACCATTTCATATTTAAACCTTTTTCAATAAAATAAGGTGTTCCACCCCGGTACTGCTTACCATCTTTTACTTTATAAACCTGAGCAAGAGTGGATTCAATAAAGGCACTTGCTCCTCCTAATAAAGCCATGACCCACATCCAGAAAACCGCTCCCGGACCGCCAAATGCAATCGCAGTAGCAACCCCAGCTATATTTCCAATACCGACCCGGCCGGCTAAAGCCATTGAAAACGCCTGGAAAGAGGACACACCCGACTCTGGGTTACCCTTTTCTAAAAGAAGTTTAATCATTTCCTTGAAATATCTAAATTGCACAAAACGTGTCATAATAGAAAAAAACAATCCAGCGCCAAGCGCGAACGCTACCAGTCCAAGACTCCAAACCATACCCGACGCTTTATTCACTAATTCTTCCATCTAATTCCTCCTATTCAAACCTAAGTAGTTAGTCCGTCTCTTTTTATTTGTAATATTAATAATTTTCAGACATACAAGGGTATAAAATGGGACAATGGAACAAAACGCTGCCCCACTCCCATCCAATTACACAGGATTGATTGTCCAATTGTTCCTTATAATTACTCACCATGCCTGATGTTAACAAATACACTTTTCACTTCCGTATAATTTTGCAGGCCATATTCTCCGCCCATTTCGCGGCCAATTCCTGATTGTTTGTAGCCGCCGAAAGGCATAGTTTCCCATTCAAGACCAAAATCATTAATCCAGACTGTACCTGATTGCATCTTGCTTGCAATATAATGTCCCTTTTTCATATTTTCTGTCCAGATACTTGCAGCTAAGCCATAGTCACTATCGTTCGCCCGTTTAATGACCTCTTCAATCGTATCGAAAACGAAAATGGACATGACTGGTCCAAAGATTTCTTCACGCGCAATAGTCATATGATCTTGTACATCAGCAAAAATGGTTGGCTGTACAAAATATCCTTTTTCAAATCCTTTTTCGCCCCCTGCCACGAGGCGCGCACCTTCTTTCTTCCCATGTTGAATATAATTAAGAACAGTTTGATGCTGTTTTGCTGAAACAAGCGGGCCCATTTCCGTTTCGGGGTTCATTCCATCACCTAACTTCAATGCTTTCGCCCGTTCCGCTAAGGCTTTTACTACATGATCATAGATGTTTCTTTGTACAAATACACGTGTACAGGCACTGCAGTTTTGCCCATGATTGTACATCGTTCCGTTAAATACCCCTTCAATTGCTTCCTCAAGATTAGCATCCTCTAAAACAATGGCTGGAGATTTTCCGCCAAGCTCCAGCGTAACATCTTTAATTTGATCTGCAGCTTTTTTCATTACTTCTTTCCCGACAGCAGTTGATCCTGTGAATGCTACCTTATCGATATCTTTATGTGCAGTGATTGCTTCTCCCGCAATCCTGCCCGTTCCTGGCACAATATTTACAACACCATCCGGGAACCCGGCTTCTTTGAATAGCCTTCCTGCGTAAAGAAGAGATAATGGTGTTTCAGTTGCCGGCTTAATCACAACCGTACAGCCGACTGCAAGTGCAGATCCGAGCTTCCAGGCTGCCATGGCAAGCGGGAAGTTCCAAGGAATAATTTGGCCTGCAACCCCAACCGGCTCGTGTACAGTATAGGTTACATAATTCTTTGAAACCTGAGTTGTCTTGCCAAATATTTTCGTGGCCCAGCCCGCATAATATCTAAAGTGCTGGATTGTTCCGTCGATATCATCTGCCAAGGCTACCTTGTAAGGCTTTCCGTTATCCAATGATTCCAGTTGTGCAAGTTCCTCTCGATTTTCTTCTAAGAGATCCGCAAATTTATAGATTAGATGGGAGCGTTCTGCGGCATCCATTTTTGTCCATTCGCCTTCATCAAATGCCTTTCTTGCAGCAGCTACCGCAGCATTAATATCTTCCTCTTGCGCTTCACTTACTTCTGCAATCACCTCTTCGTTTGCAGGATTAACGACGGAAAATGTTTTGCCGCTGATCGCCGGTACATAGTTACCGTTAATGTATAATCCTTTCACACCCTCCAAGAATTCTTGAACTTTCGGTTTTAAATTGTAATTTGTTGCTTGCATATTCCCACTCCTCACTATTTTAGTTTTTTACTGTCTCTAAACTTGCAAGCAGGTCTTTTAGCTTTTGATCTTCCTCAGGTGATAGGCCTAAACGAGGATAACGTGCAGGTCCGCCAGCCTGGCCAGTTAATTCCATGGCTCTCTTCACAATTTGCACATACTTTCCAGATCCTTCAAGAAACGTACACAGTGGTAAAATGCGATCATTGATGGACCAAGCTTCTTCAAGCTCACCGTTTTGGAAATGGTTATACATGTCTGTAACCAGCTTTGGCACAATATTTCCTGCAACAGAAATCCATCCAGTTGCTCCAACTAAATAAGACTCCATTACAAGCTCTTCAGCACCGCAGAATACTTCAAAGTCTCCTTTTCCTTTTCTTGCAAGATCCCTTACCTTGCCAATTTCACCGCTTGATTCCTTAATGTGAGTTACATTTTCACAATCCTTGCCAATCTGAAGCATTAAATCTGCGCTCATATTAACGCCGGAAGTAAATGGGTTGTTATAAAGCATGATTGGAAGATTAACACTGTCAGATACTTCTTTGAAATGATGGTAGATTTCATTTTCCTTTGGTTTCATGTAAAAAGGATTAATGATTAGAGCACCATCCGCTCCATGTACTTCAGCTTGCTTTGTATACTCGATTGTTTCCCTTGTTGTTTCAGCAGCAGTACCCACAATAACAGGGATGCGTCCACCTGCTTCCTTCATAACAGTTTCTACCATCTGGTATTTTTCTTCTCTTGATAGACTGACAAATTCACCAGTACTCCCATTGATGACAATTCCTGCCACACCTTGATCCACAAAGTAATTGACATTATTCTTTACTCCGCCCCAATCAATTTCCTGCTCCTGTGTCATCGGTGTAATTAATACTGGATAAGCTCCTCTAATTGTAGTCATTTTAATTTCCTCCCCATATTTAATAGTTTCTTATTTTAATAAAAACCCTGCGAATAATGGATCTGCCGGGTCTAAAACATATGTCTGCATACCCGTAATAAATCCGCGGGCTGAAAAACTATACTCGTAACCGGCTTCAAATTGTGCTGAAAGCCCGGCTGTCAATTTCCCGTTGAAAATGCTTTCATTTTCAATTAGGCTTCCTGCAGATATATCGCCATTTCTTAATAAATAGGTAATGCAGGCAGCTAGAGTGCCAAATCCCGGAGAACGTACAATATATCTATCCGGACGGAAGGTTACCGTTTTGATTTTGCCTTCACTTTTATGCGAATGATCCATCAAGATTACTCTGCTGAAAGCATGTTTGCCTTCTAAGGCGTCAATCGCCTTTTGCCCCCACTGATTAATGACTGGAAGATCCTCCATCTCAATCTCAAAAGGCAGCTGCGCTTTATCAAAAATCGCATATTGATGGTCGGCTTGGACCAGGGATACTTCTGTCTTTAAATCTAAATAGGACACTGGCAGATTGGTTTGTACAACCTGAAATGGCTCGCTTTTTAATTTAACTAATTTCACTTCATCATCTTTCATAGTTGCAGTAACAGCAACAACACCGCTGATTGTTTCAATTCTGTATTCACCTGAAGATTTGGCCTTTAATTGGCCGCACTCTAACAATGCAGTTATGACACCAACAATTCCGCCATATTGCATCGATACGGTTCCGTTATGATCGAAAAAGATAACAGCTGCATCGGCATCGCTTTTAAAAGGCGGAACAACCAAACAACCCATCAGTCCAGCAAATCCGCGTGGCTCATTTAAAAGAAGTTTAATTTCCTCCTCATAGGCAAGAAAAAAATGCTCATTCAGCTCCTGTATACTTTGATAATCAATCAATGGTCCATCCTTAACAATACGATAAGCCTGACCTGCTACATGTACATCGGTTGCTGTATAGGTCTTTTGAATTATCATTTCACATCCTCCATTTCATGTTCCATTGGGGGAATAAGCAAGAAGCCTTCTTTAAGCGGATCTTCCTCGTTATAAAAGAACCGGTGCATACCCATTAGCCATGCTGAACCAGTGATTCTTGTAATAACAGCCTCCACGCCCTGGACATCTGCTGTTTCAAGGACTTGTCCGCGGAATAAAGAGCCGACAATACTCTCATGTACAAATTCTTCATTGATACCTATCTCCTTTTTGGCATAGAGGACAGATAATTTGGCCGATGTACCTGTACCGCATGGTGAACGATCTATCCCGCCTGGAGGGACAACAACTGTATTTTTCACATCTGCTTCTTCATGGGTCGGCACAGTGAAAAACTCAATATGGGTCAAACCGCGAATAAATGGATATTGCGGATGAACGACCTCTGTTTTTTCGTTAATCGTATTTCTAATTTTGATTGCTTTTTCAATGATTTCTGAGGCATTCTCCGGAGTCAGTTCTAATCCAGCAGATTGGGCATCAATGATTCCATAGAAATTGCCGCCATAAGCAATATCTGCATCAATGATTCCAATTCCCTCAACCTCTACAGAGACACTTTTTAACAGGAAAGCTGGGACATTACAGAAGGAAACCTCTTTTGCTTTGCCGTTCTCTACCTTAATCTCAGCCATAACAAGGCCTGCTGGTGTATCAATTTTGATTGAAGTAACTGGCTCTTGAACAGGGAATAGCCCTGCTTCAACTAATGCTGTACACACCCCGATTGTGTCATGACCGCACATTGGCAAATATCCGCCGGTTTCGATATATATAACACCGATATCTGCTTCCGGATGGCATGGATCTGTTAAAAGTACTCCTGACATTACATCATGCCCTCTTGGTTCATTCATCAGGAGCTTACGAACCCAATCATATTCCTTTTGCATATGAAGCATTTTTTCGGCCATTGTCGCTCCTTTTAGTACCGGGAGTCCGCTAATCAATGTCCTTGTCGGATTTCCGCCCGTGTGTGTATCAATGGTTGTAAAAACTCGATTGGCTTTCATCAGGTTCCCACCCTTTCCTTAAATCGAGAATATCTCAGCGGTTCAATTGGAATGCAAGTATCCTTCTCATTAAGCATTTCCTCTATCACTTTTCCAGTAACAGCGGCAAGACTAATTCCGTCTCCCTCATGACCGGCTGCAATATAATAGTTAGGAATTCCTTCCACTTCTGACACAATTGGCAAGTGATCCTCCGTCCAGGGCCGCAAACCAGCATAGGAACGTATGACCATCATGTCAGCCATTCTCGGATAAAATCTAATAGCCCGATTGGCAATGCATTTAATAATTTCATTATTGATCTTTGTATTAAATCCAACAAATTCACGGCTGCTTCCAATCAGGAAGTTTTGACTTTCAGTTGGTTCAAAAACAAGGGCTACTCCGTATTTTTCAGTAATGGGATCAACCTGGCGCTTGCCGCCAAATTTTGATATTAAGTAGCCAAATTCCATCACTTTTCTTGGCCCTACAAAGTCCTGGCGTGAAGCGACAATAATGTGGCCTTTTCTTGGTTTAATCGGGATGGACAAGTCCAGCATTTCACCAATATATGGAGCCCATACACTTGCCGCATTAATGACATAGTCAGCGGTGAAAGTCCCATTGGATGTTTCAACGATAAATGTACCGTCCGTCTTCCTTCTCATTCCAGTAACCTCAGTTTGTTTATGGGCTTTAGCGCCCATCTCCTTTGCCCCCTCAAGAAGGTTAAAGGCAAGGAGATATGGATTAACTGTTGAATCTGTTGCACACTCTAAGCCGCCTAATAAATCATCAGCAAAATATTTGGAATCCTGGCGAATATCCTGTCTGTCCAGCATCCTGAACGGCAAGCCGGCCTCCCTCTGCCGGTCAACCCATTTTTGTGCGGCTTCCATTTCTTCTTCTGTCTCGCAGACAAGGATGCTTCCAGGAGCACGATATTCAAAAGGCTGTTTCAATTCTCTGCTTAATTCATCTACTAATTTCTGACTGACAAGTGACATTTGACTATCAAAGCCAGGATCTTTATCAATAGCTAGAATATTTCCGTCACAGCGGGATGACGTGCCACTGACAAATTCACCTTTTTCAATAACTGTTACATTTCTTCCAGATTTAGAAGTATAATAGGCAATTGCACAGCCTATGATTCCCCCGCCTATAACCAAAACGTCACAATGATATCTCACAAAACCAACTTCCCTTCGTCTTGTTACATCATTTTATTAATGCAATTAACATGCCAACTTTTGTAACCTTACACAGAAATAAGAACATTCTAATAACTTTGCTGATAACCCAACTATAGATTTTTTCGACATGTTCTTAATTGTCAAAAAATTTGATAAAATTGTGTGTAAAATATTAAACAGTGTATAAAAAAATTTACATTCAGGAGGCTGTCATGTTTGAATTACCGTCAGTCAAAGAAATAATTGAAAGTAATTTAATCTGTCTGAACCAAGTTAATAAGAGCACTTTATCGAGGGTTTATTTGGATGATTCTTTTGCTGCATTAGCTGATGCCTGCAAGCGCTATGCAGCCGTTGCCGTTGTAAATTCAAGCGGCGAAGTACTTGGCTGCATTACAAATGAACAAATCATTGATTTTTTGCATGATTCCTACAATCAATTAAAGGCTTTCTATGAAGCTGTCATCAAAACATCGGATGCTTCAGTCACAGTGATTGATGCTGATGAACGTGTCCGCACATGGACAGAGGGAGCTGAAAAAATTTTCTCTGTCAAAAAAGATGAGATTGTGGGCAAACCAATTATAGAATTCTTTGAACATCAGAATCTGCAAATATTAGAATCCTTGTACAAAGGAAAAAGAATCCGGGGAAAGCATCACCAGCCAAGATCTGATCTATTTGTCCTAATAAATTCAAACCCTGTTTACTTTAATGGACGCATTATCGGTGCAGTTGTATCGGAAACTGATGTGACAAGCCAGGTAGTTCTTAATGAAAAATTATTTAATATGTCGACTGAGGTTCACCGTTTAGAACAGGAGATGGCGAAATACAGACCTTCAGATCCCTTTAGATACATTAAAGGGAAAAGCGCTGTAATGGAAAAGACAGTGCAAATGGCGAAAAAGGTGTGCTCTGTCCGATCAACTGTATTGATCTTAGGAGAAAGCGGAGTCGGCAAGGAGGTCTTTGCCAAATCCATTCATGAGGCAACTGAAGGATCTGAAGCACCCTTTATTTCAATTAACTGCGGTGCTATTCCAGCTTCATTATTCGAAAGCGAATTATTTGGCTATGAACGCGGAGCCTTTTCCGGTGCAGACCATAGAGGAAAAAAAGGAAAAATTGGGCTTGCTAAAGGGGGCACTCTTTTTCTGGATGAAATTGGCGAAATGCCTTTAGAAATGCAGGTCAAGATGCTTCGTGTGCTTCAAGAAAGAAAATATTACAAGGTTGGCGGTGAAAAAGAAATTGAGGCTGATTTCCGGGTAATTGCTGCAACAAATAGGGATTTAAAAGAATTAATAAAAGAAGGCCAATTCCGGGAGGATTTATATTATCGGCTAAATGTTGTCAGTTTAAAAATTCCTCCTTTAAAAGAACGCTG
>JAPSKD010000211.1 GCA_031177865.1 Bacillus sp. (in: firmicutes)
GCAGCTTCACTTCCAGCCAAACCAGCACCAATTACATTTATTGTTACATCGTTCATGTGTTTACCTCCTGATTTTTCAAAGCTGATACACCATAAATCTAGCTTTACTCTTTACTATGATTACTTTTCCCTCTTTTTAGCCCATCTTGCATTGTACTATACGAATCAAAAACAAAAAAGTTTTATGTTTCGTATAAAAAGCGGAAGCGCCTTGTCAGGGGCGACAGGCATAGGACTAGCCGGCGAGAAGGTTGGTCTTTAACCTTCTTGACGGCTTGGTTTATGACCGAGGAAAAAGTGGGTTTTCTTTTTCCCCCGAGCCACTAGGCGCTGGAGCTAGATTATAAAAGATGAAAAGAGTGAGCCTATGCTCACCCTTAACTTTGTGGTTCTTCCTTGTAATCACACTTTGTACATTGAACTTGAACGCCTTTTTTCAATTTCTTTTCTACAAGTGGACCTTCACATTTAGGACAAGGTCTTGGTAACGGTTTATCCCAAGAGATAAAATCACACTCTGGAAACCGATCACAGCCGTAAAAGATCCTTTTTTTCTTACTTTTACGCTCAATGATATTACCTTCTTTACAGTTTGGACAAGTGACTCCGATTTCTTTAACAATCGCTTTTGTATTACGGCAGTCAGGGAAATTGCTGCAGGCCATAAACTTACCATATCTACCCATTTTGAATACCATGGGGTTGGCACATAAATCACAATCCTCGCCAGCCGGCTCATCTTTAATCTCGACCGACTGCATTTCCTTTTCGGCTATTTCTAGGTGCTTTTCAAATTGCTGATAAAAACCATCAATGATTTCAACCCAGCGTACTTTACCTTCCTCAACATTGTCTAAATCCTGCTCCATTTTGGCGGTAAAATCAACATTGATTATATCCGGAAAGAATTCGAGAATTAATTCATCGACAATTTCACCTAACTCAGTAGGGACAAATCTTTTATTATCAAGTGCGACATATCCTCGCTTTTGGATGGTATCTAAGGTTGGTGCATAGGTGGATGGACGTCCGATACCTAGTTCCTCAAGAGTTTTAACCAATCTCGCCTCAGTGTACCTTGGCGGCGGCTGTGTAAAATGTTGTTTTGGTTCAATGTCCTTCTTAAAAACAACATCGCCTTCTTGTAAGTTTGGCAGCATTTTGTCCCGTTCCTCAACTTGGTCATCAGAACCTTCCACATATAGCTTCATAAATCCTGGAAACTTGATTTTTGAACCAGTAGCACGGAATAGTACATTACCATTTTGTAAGTCGACACTCATCGTATCCATCACGGCTTGTGCCATTTGACTGGCTAAGAATCGCTCCCAAATTAATTTATATAAACGCAATTGGTCTCTAGATAAAAATTGCTTTAAACTATTGGGATCACGTAAGCTGCTTGTCGGGCGGATGGCTTCGTGAGCATCTTGGGCATTTGATTGTTTTTTCTCTTTTCTTTGTTCTTCTTTTAGGTATTCCTCACCATATTCATTTCGGATATAATCTGCGGCCTCTTTTTGGGCGACTTCAGATATCCGAGTTGAGTCTGTTCTCATATAGGTGATAAGACCAACTGTTCCAGCTGAGCCAAGTTCAATTCCCTCGTATAACTGCTGTGCTAGCATCATTGTTTTCTTAGCACGGAAATTAAGTTTCCTAGCCGCTTCCTGTTGGAGTGAAGATGTGATAAATGGTGGAGAAGGATTTCGTTTACGTTCTTTTTTAGTTACCGAAACCACCTTGAATTTATCGCCTTCCATTTGTTTTAAAATTTCTTCAACATCCTGTTTTGATTTCAGTTCAGTTTTTTCCTTGTCAGCTAGGGAGAAATAAAGAGCACTAAAATGATCTTTCCCCTTAACCAGCTCTCCTTCAATCGTCCAATACTCTTCAGGAATAAATGCTTTTATTTCTTTCTCTCGTTCGATGATTAAACGGACTGCTGTGGATTGAACTCGCCCTGCACTTAATCCTTTTTTAACTTTCTTCCAAAGAAGCGGGCTTATGTTATAACCAACAAGACGATCTAGAATCCGTCTTGCTTGCTGGGCATCCACTAAATCCATATTGATGGGACGTGGGTGTTTGAAAGATTCTTTGATTGCTTCCTTTGTTATCTCATTAAATACAACGCGACAATCCGAAGTTATATCTACATCTAAGCTATGTGCCAAGTGCCATGCAATAGCTTCTCCTTCACGATCCGGGTCAGCCGCGAGAAAGACTTTCTTTGCTTTCTTAGCTGCTGACTTTAATTCCTTTAATACCGGACCTTTACCGCGGATTGTAATGTATTTGGGTTCATAACTGTTTTCAACATTTACACCCATTTGACTTCTAGGCAAATCACGTACGTGCCCCATGGATGCTTTTACTTTATATTTATTTCCTAAATAGCGTTCAATTGTTTTCGCTTTTGCAGGTGATTCTACAATTACAAGAAACTCTGACATGCAAATAATCCTCCTCAAGGGGATATAAGAAATGTGAAAGCAATCTGAAAATGACCAGACCTGCTTACAATTTGAGAAGTTTTCCTAAATTCCAAATTTCTCAATTCGGACCTGTGAAAATACTTTACAAAAATGCCTTATCCCTAAATTTATTCGTTTATATAATCATTCCTAAGAAAAATGGATAGTGTATCTTTATGAATACCTCTTATTTTTAAACAAATAACTATTGATGTCAAACATATCGAAACCGTTTACAACTAGTTAATGATAATAATACGCCAAAATATTCCTATTTACACATTCTTTTTTTCGAATATCTGTTGGAAAATGTATAACATATTAGAAATAATTTCAAGCTTTTTTAGCATTATTCTCCAAGAATACAGAAAAAACCTTCAAAAAAACGAATAATTCATCGTTTTTAGTTTTGACAATAAAAGTTATTACCGTAGTTCTTCTAAAATATCCTCGCTGCTCATGACTAGCTTTGCACCTTGCTTGATGAGGTCATTTGTACCAAGTGAATTCTGATTAAATATACTTCCTGGCAGTGAAAAAACATCACGGCCTTCATTTACTGCATAATTAGCTGTAATAAGAGATCCGCTTTTTCGTTTTGCTTCTATTATAAATGTACCATTTGATAACCCACTGATGATTCTATTGCGTGCTGGAAAATGCCATCGCAATGGTTTCGCATCTGGGGGATACTCGGAAATGACCAGCTGTGATTTCATCATTTCCTTTGCTAATTCAGCATTCTCCTTTGGATAGATATGATACAATCCCCCCGCTATGACTGCAATCGTTTTGCCTCCATTTTTCATTGCATACTTATGTGCAAGGGTATCTATACCATTCGCTAAACCACTGACAATAACAACTCCGTTCTCCACTAATGAAGGGAACATTGAACAAATGGCATTCTTGCCATACTGAGTTGCTTGCCGCGAACCAACCACCGCCAGCTTGGGTTGTATCTCAAGCAAAGATAGATCGCCTTTTACAAATAAAACCCATGGCGGCTGATATATTTCTTTCAACAAACTGGGATAATTTTGATCAAAGATTGTAATAACTTTAATGCCGTTCTTTTCATATTGCTCGATTTGTTGGGAAATGTTTTGAAATTGAAAGGATGTTAAGGAAGGTATGCTTTTTGTGATGGTGTTGGTTGAAGAAGGGAATAAATTAAATTGGCAGAATCGTGATTCATTATGTATAGCCGATTGAAGGGTTGGGTCTTTTTTCATAAATTGCAAAACTGTATTCCAGGACATTCCTGAATGGTGGAGCAAAGCTATAAGTCTTTCTCTGAAATCATCCATTTATAATCCTCCATTATTAAAAGATTAAATAAGAAATAGTCCCTCTACCGAAGGGACTATTTCTACTATTCTTAATGTGTTTTACACTTATCGTAAATACCTTGTTCTTTTAAAACTTCAATTAAAGTTTCACCCATTACAGATGGTGTATCTGCCACTTTAATTCCGCATTCATTCATAACACGGATTTTTTCATCAGCAGTTCCTTTACCACCTGAAATAATCGCACCAGCATGGCCCATGCGCTTCCCTGGAGGAGCAGTCCGCCCACCGATAAATCCAACAACTGGTTTAGTCATATTCGCTTTAACCCATTCGGCTGCTTCTTCTTCAGCAGTACCGCCGATTTCACCGATCATGATAACAGCATATGTTTCTGGATCTTCATTAAATGCTTTTAAAACATCGATGAAGTTTGTACCATTCACAGGGTCTCCACCAATTCCAACAGCAGTAGTTTGACCAATTCCTGCTTGTGTTAACTGATGAACAGCTTCATATGTTAGTGTTCCAGAACGAGAAACTACACCAACATGACCTTTTGTATGAATGTAACCAGGCATGATACCAATTTTACATTCATCAGCAGTAATAACGCCTGGGCAGTTCGGACCAACTAAGCGGGTCTTCTTGCCTTCCATATAACGTTTTACCTTTACCATATCCAATACTGGGATATGCTCCGTAATACAGATAGCTAATTCTAATTCTGCATCAACAGCTTCAATAATGGCATCCGCAGCAAATGGTGCTGGAACGTAGATAACGGAAGCAGTAGCGCCTGTAGCAGCAACAGCTTCACTCACTGTATTATATACTGGTACACCTTCAACTTCCATGCCGCCTTTACCTGGAGTGGTACCAGCAACAATTTGTGTTCCGTATTCTAACATTTGTTTTGTATGAAAAAGGGCAGTTGAACCTGTAATCCCTTGAACAATTACCTTCGTATCTTTATTAATAAAAACGCTCACGTAAATTCCCCTTTCTTTCGATCCTATTTCACAAGTGAAACGATTTTTTGTGCACCGTCAGCCATTGATTCTGCAGGAGTGATGGCTAAACCAGACTCAGCAAGAATTTTCTTACCTAAATCAACGTTTGTTCCCTCAAGTCTAACAACAAGAGGTACGCTTAGTTGAACCTGCTTAGCAGCCTCGACTACACCCTCAGCAATGACATCACATTTCATGATTCCGCCAAAGATATTAACAAAAATACCTTTTACGTTTGGATCAGAAAGGATAATTTTGAATGCTTCTGTAACCTTCTCAGCTGTAGCACCGCCCCCAACATCAAGGAAGTTCGCTGGGTCTCCGCCATAATGCTTAACAATATCCATTGTTGCCATAGCAAGTCCGGCACCATTAACCATACAGCCGATATTTCCATCTAAAGAAATATAGCTTAAATCATATTTAGAAGCTTCGATTTCTTTTGGATCTTCTTCCTCAAGATCACGGTAAGCAAGTACGTCTTTTTGACGATATAGAGCATTTGAGTCAAAGTTTAACTTTGCATCAAGCGCCATTACTTTCCCATCACCCGTTACAACCAATGGGTTGATTTCAGCAATCGAGCAATCCTTTTCGATGTAAGCATTGTATAAGCCCATCATAAATTTAACCGCTTGATTAACAAGCTCTTTTGGAATGTTGATATTGAATGCAATTCGGCGTGCCTGATAAGGCATTAAGCCAAGAACCGGATCAATTTCTTCTTTGAAGATTTTCTCCGGAGTTTTTTCAGCTACTTCTTCAATTTCTGTTCCGCCTTCTTCAGAAGCCATGAGTACAACTTTTGAAGTAGCACGATCTAATACAAGACCAACGTAGTATTCTTTTTTGATGTCGCAGCCTTCTTCAATTAATAGACGCTTAACTTCTTTACCTTCAGGGCCTGTTTGGTGTGTAACCAATGTTTTCCCTAGGATTTCACTCGCGTATGTACGAACTTCATCAAGGTTTTTAGCAACTTTAACTCCGCCGGCTTTACCCCGACCGCCAGCATGGATTTGCGCCTTTACTACACATACTTGTGTGCCTAATCCCTTTGCAGCTTCAACAGCTTCTTCAACTGTGAATGCCACCTTGCCATTAGGGACACTTACCCCGTATTTTCTGAGGATTTCTTTCCCCTGATACTCATGGATATTCATTTCCCATCCTCCTATCAAACTCTTCAAAAAATTGACTCCGTTTTCATTTTATATAATGACTTAAACCTTGTCCACAGTTATGCACAAAAAAATTATATTCCCCATAATATTATGAATTGTTAAATCCTATAATTAAAGCGCTTTCATAATTAGTTAAACCAAATAATGACAACTAAATATTTTCTAACAATAACAAAACAAGCATAAAAAGCTTGTTTTGTTATTCATCCAACACCCATTCTTTTACTGGTGCAAAGCTCTTTCGATGATAAGGAGTAATGCCATGAATTTGAATCGCCTGTAGATGTTCCCTAGTGCCATATCCCATGTTTTGTTGGAAACCATATTCAGGAAATTGTACTGATAATTCAACCATTAGTCGATCTCTTGCAACTTTTGCTACGATTGAAGCAGCAGCGATAGACACACTCTTTGCATCACCTTTAATGATAGAATCAACTACAAAAGGTGTTTCAAGCTTCATCGCATCAATCAGCAAAACTTCTGGATTGGGGTTTAAAGTAGCAATCGCAGCAAGCATAGCCTTTTTTGTTGCCTCATAAATATTAACACTATCAATATCAGGAACATCAATCTTTGCCACACTAACAGCTATTGCTTCTCTTCTAATGATTTCCTCATATTCATTGCGCTTTTTTTCTGAAATTTTTTTTGAATCATCAATACCTGGCAAGTAAAAATCCTCAGGCAGAATAACGGCGGCTGCCACAACTGGTCCTGCAAGAGGCCCCCTGCCAACTTCATCCACACCAGCTATATATTTATACCCTTGCGCCCGCCATTTGTTCTCGTATACCTTCATTTCATTAAACTTTTCCTGGAGCTGTCTTTCCTGCTCCATTCTCTTTTGCCATCTATGTATTAATTGTTGAACCCCTTTACGCTCATCCTGTTGAAATTTTTTAAAAAGAGGGTCACTTTCAGCCGATATGTTATTAAGCTGTTGTTCTATTTCTGCTATTGTTACGACTTTCATTTTCTTCACCCGTTGTAAATCATACCTTTCCCTCCGATTAATTTCAATGACCAAAAATAAACAATAGGATGTGTTAAATATGCCTGTTGATTTCCACTCCAGGCACTTCGCTTTCCGTGGGCGTGACGGGGAGCCTCCTCGGCGCTTAAGCGCCTGCGGGTCTCCCCAGCCCCGTACTCCCGCAGGAGTCTTCGTGCCTTCCGCTCCATTCAACAGGGTGCAAAATCTACATTCAGCTTTAACACAGCCAAAAAAAACTCTCCATGTGCGAGAGTTTCATTGGTGTTTACTTATTTTCAGTTTTATCAATTATATCGCTTGGTCTTTCAAATGTCAGCGGCCCAAATTTCTCAGACCTAATTTCCCTTATCACAAGCTCGGATACTTTATCATAATTAACAATTCCACCGGCTCCGAGACAGCCTCTAAGCTCTCCAATTTGGTCAAACATTTCGACCACATTTTCGGGGACAGAATCGAGCTTGTATCGTTCCTTAAGTCTCTCAGGATAATTCTCTTCCAAAAACTTAAGTGAAAAAACAACAAGATCCTGTAAATTTAGCAGAGTGTCTTTTATAGCACCAGTCACAGCCAACTTCTTTCCAACCTCTTGGTCTTCAAATTTTGGCCAAAGAATACCCGGAGTATCTAATAACTCTAGCTCTTTGCCGACTTTAATCCACTGCTGGGCTTTTGTTACTCCTGGCATATTCCCTGTCTTCGCGATATTTTTCTTTGCGAGCCGATTAATTAATGTTGATTTTCCGGCATTAGGAATCCCAACAATCATTGCACGAATAGCTCTTGGGTTAACAACACCCTTTGCTCTTAAACGATCAAACTTTTCCTTTAAGATTTCATGGGATGCCTTTACAATATCCTTCATACCCTCTCCAGCTTGAGAGTTAATGGCTATTGCTTTTATTCCTCTTGCTGCAAAATAGGCAATCCATTCTTTCGTAATGGCTTTATCTGCCAGATCCGCTTTATTTAAGAGGACTAGTCTGGGTTTATGCTGAATAATTTCATCAATCATCGGATTGCGGGATGAATAGGGAATTCTTGCATCCACTAATTCATAGATAATATCTACTAGTTTTAGTTTTTCCGTGACCTCTCTTCGAGCTTTTGCCATATGACCTGGAAACCATTGGATCGTCAAAGCCGTCACCTCCTAGGTCTATTTCACGATGTGTGCATCTTTTAAAGGCCAGTATACAATACTTGTCTTCCCGATTATTTTGTCCAATGGGATGGTTCCAATATGCCTGCTATCTTTGCTGAAACGTCGATTGTCACCCATTACGAACAATTCACCTTCTGGCACTGTTTGAGTACCTACAGGTGTTTCTTCTAGTGTAAAAGGATCAGTGAGCGGTCCTTCTACCTTTTTCTTGTATTCATCTAAATATGGTTCTTGATATGGCTTACCATTTACATATAAGGTATCATCCTTATATTCGATACGATCTCCTGGAAGTCCAATTACTCTTTTAATGTAATCCTTCTGTTCAGGCGCGTGGAAGACGATAATATCGAAACGATTTGGCTCACCTATATTATAACTTAGCTTGTTGACTATCATTCGGTCTTGGTGTTGCAGCGTCGGCATCATGGATAGCCCGTCTACAACAATTGGTGCGAAAAGAAAATAACGAATAACAGCTGCTAGTGCAACAGCAATTAAAAGCGCCTTCGTCCATTCCCAAAGTTCATTTTTCTTTTTTATCATGTCTTGTTCCCCGCCAATCACACAAAAAATGTTTGCTATCCTCTTATTTTACATAAAAATTGTATATTAAACACGTGGGGGTGCACTTTTTAACCAAACTTTAATATTTATATTCTCGTCTTGAAATCCAATATCATATGTACGAAAAAAGAGCTTGCAGAGCAAGCTCTTTCTTTTATTATCTAATTTCTTTAATACGAGCTTTTTTACCACGTAGCTTACGTAAGTAGTATAGCTTAGCACGGCGAACTTTACCGCGGCGCAATACTTCAAGCTTCGCAATTTTAGGTGTGTGTACAGGGAAAGTACGCTCAACGCCTACTCCGTAAGAAACCTTACGAACTGTGAAAGTTTCGCTAATTCCACCACCACGACGCTTAATCACTACACCTTCGAATAACTGAATACGCTCGCGAGTACCCTCGACAACTTTAACGTGTACACGTACAGT
>JAPSKD010000212.1 GCA_031177865.1 Bacillus sp. (in: firmicutes)
AGCCCTCAAAACATTAGGATTCTTTTCAAGCTCTTTCATTTGGAATTCATTATAAATATTCTTACTCATGAAAAATCCTCCGCCCTATTGATTATAACTATTGAAACACAAAAAACCCCAGAAAGGGACACTTTTTTATCAGTGTCCACTATCTGGGGTATAGTTCACATCAAGAAGACTTTTCAATTTTTCTTTGGTCTATCGTAGTAGATTGCTAAGAAATCATCTCCAACTGGAAGCCAGAGGGTAAGATCCATATAGACATCCTCCTTTTATAGGGTCTATATATAACGAATGAGTTCATTAAAAGTTAGTTTTTTAAAGTAATCACAAGAAATTTCCGAGGTGGTGAGAGATTAACAATTAGACTTATTCTCATGCGCCCTTGAAGATCAAATTGTTGACCTAAGCTTGACAAATACAAAGGTGTTTGTTTTTATCAGGCAGAAGATTTTTCTGGATACTCTCTTCACATTGATGAAACGTCAGGATTTGATATATTTGTTTCAAAAATCAAAAGGTGTCTTGAAGGAGAAACAGCTGATGAAATTTAGGGAGTTTCGTATAACATTAGGGCATTGCTTAAAAGTATAATGTCAGATTGGATCTGATCTTTAATAATTTCATCATTGCATCTATAGTAATCGTCAACTAATTTAACAAGTTCCTTTGAAAAAGAGAGCGAAATATATTCCAATGGGCAACTCCTTTCATGATATATATTACCTATATTATGTAACGTTTTTGTAATATATCAAGGGTTTCGCCAAAACTTTTCAAATTATGATGCTCTAAGACGAGAAACAAAAGAGTAAAAATGTTTCGGAGCAGACATAAATTACGTAACAAAGAGGTGGTAAGTATGAAAGGTGGAAATGTTTATTTAACAGCCAAAGATAAAGAAATGATTGACGATTTAATTGATATGTATTACGTGTCTGTAACTCCCGATGAAGAAACACAAGAAAGAATACACAGGTTAAAAGTAAAAATCGAGAAATGAATATACGATAATTTAGCGAAACAAAATAAGCTCAAAGTTCACTAATCTTTTCTTGAAGCTCTGTAAACCAAAATAATAGCAAGAATCGCTGTAAGTGGAAGAGAAATCATGATAGCTAATATGAAATAAACATTTTTTAAAGTATTTTCATCAATCCACTGTAGCACGGTATCACCTCAAAAGAATGTGCGAGTAAGGGCCGAAACTTTTTCAATTCTGAAAGGATGCCCCTACTCTGATGTACAGCTTGCCCATTATTTTTGGAAATATGCGTATAGGCTGCGAGCAAGGAACGGAATCTTATTGAGGTTTGATTGTTGGGTTGGTGGCCTTGCTCGGTATATATAAAATACCCAATTTAATCTTTATTTATTCCAATAAAAAAACCGCATCTCTGCGGTAAGTGAGCGATTCATGCTTTGTAGTATATGTTCAGAATTTGTTATTGGTTCGAGCAAGGACCGGGGTTTAAGATAGGGGTATATACCTTAAGAAAAAAATAGTTAGAGCTTATGCTCTGGTTTTAAATAAATCAATAAAAAACTTTATAAGACATCCACTAATAAGTAATGTTAGAAACGAGCAAAAATTATTCCATTTATGTAAGTTATAGAAGTTAAAATAAGTTAATATTGGTATGGCAATAAATCCAATAAATGCAAATATAATTACTGAGAAAATTAAATAATACTTCCATTTACTAAATGTTTGATAAATCAAAGTTAATATTACAGGTATTGTTATAAAGTCAACTGCGTTAAAACTTTGAAGGAATCCTAAGAATTGATGAGGATAACTCCAAAATCCAAAGTAATTGCCTATTTCATTCACAATTCCTATTAATATAAAGGAAATTAAAAAGGTTATAGTCATCAGAAAAATTCTATGCTTATCAATTAGAGTGATTAACAAAATTAAAAAAAACAAGTTAATAAGAATTAGGAACCACCAATGTGCACTGAAAACATCTTGTAGCCAGTATTCCATTTCTATTTGCATTAATTGACTTCTTCTTTCTTCTACTTGTTCAAACAAATTTCTCTTCACTCCTTTTTGTGTATTTTCTCCATAAAAAGGTCACTTATACAAAGCTAGGACTGGTTAATTTGACGAACTTTACGAAGATTTAGCTTTAGAAACAAAATGATAGGTATGTTATTAATCCTAAGTTTGCCACGAGAAAAAACCAACGAATAACCCAACAATTATTGTTCTGAAAGAGTGGTTTTAATAAGGAGTTTTGGCCTTACTCTTTCAGATATTGTGCAAACAGATATAAATAGCTATACACAAAAAAAAGGCCGCATTTTGCGGCGCTAGAGATGAGTACCTTACAGTATATGCTTTTATAGAAAAATGGTAAAGGGGTAAATGTCGAGGTTGGAGTACTGTATATATATGGGGTAATAAAATAAATGTGAGCGTTTTAAGCACCTATTTTGAGTAGCTAGACGAAGACATGTAGAAGATGTAGATTTGTTTTTTTCAACAGGAAAAGGTAAGAACTTCTCGAAATATATTAAAGAGGAGTTAATGCTATTTATAAGGGGGAAGAGGTATGACCGAGAAAGAAACAAGCTATTTATTGTTTTGTTCTGAATGTGGTGTGCCTCGGCCAATCCCGCAATACATCATGGAAACTTACTTTATCAGAGGGGTTGACGGAGTATATTGCAATAACTGTGGAAATAAGACAATCATTCCGGGATACCTGAAAAAAATAAAAAATGATTTGTAAACACAAAAAAAGCCAGGACTCCTCCTGACCTACCTAAAACAAATTATAACATGGGAGGGGTTCCTGGTGAAAGCAAATTTAGAAAATATGACAGCAGAAATCGATTTAATGAAAAATGCAGTGTATATCGTAAAAGATGGCCATCTTGTATTAGTCGATACCCCAACGAAAGGGTTCGGAAAACAAATAATTTTCTGGCAAGCAGGTAAGCCTTCACACTATGAATTGAATTATTCGATTAAGTTATAATCATCATTCCATAGTTTTGATATGTTTAGCGGTACTATATCTTCGCCATTAACTCGTTTATGAATAATGGGATTTTGGAAAGGATCAAAAGCATGATTATCACTTTGTATATTTGAACAGCGAGCACGTACATCAATACCAAGTACACTTCGAATGGTTTTTGTGTATGACATTGCTTAATCAACTCCTTTGTTTTATTAAATATATTATAATTATTTGATTTAAAAAAATTCATGAGAAATTAACAAATAGTTTACTGGAACAACCAAGGACACTGATGAGCGCATAAGCAGCGTTTATTTGGTGTCCTTTTTATTAGGTAAAGGGAGTGCTCTCAATGAATGAAGCTGCCAGCAAACAAATAGAATCGATTCTTAAGAATTATCATTGGATGATGAACTCAATTAAGATACTCAGGGACGCAATGAATGATGCAGGAGAAGGACTCATTGCTCAATATGGGGATGTAGCTGGGATGCCCAAAGCAGTAGGGAATAAAAGTGATCCAGTTTATAGGGAGTGTGTTCGTAGAGAAAGAAGATACTCTATTATTCATAAGTACGAGGCTAAAATTTCTATTATTCAGGATCGTATGCATCTTATTACAATGATAGAGAAACTGAGGTTCTTCAATGGCTGCTTGATGGCAAAAGTTATCGTTGGATTGCTATGCATATGGGGCTATCTCATACACACATCGGACGTATTAAAAATTCTATCGTTAAGAAAATGAGTGAATATGTTCCAAATGGGACAGACGGTACAAATGATACGAATTTGTTAAAACATAAATCTGCTTGCTAAACTTAAAGGCAGGACGGGGAGGCGGTTATCAAGCTGCTTCTTTTTTTTGTGTCCAGTTTTATTGATATTGAGTTATTGGTCTAGGACAAACCTTCTTTCATTACATATGATATTGTGTAAATCTGAATAAAAGGAGAGATATTTATGGGACGTAAACGTAGAAGGAACAGTAATTGGGACGATGTCGTTTATGGTTCAAGATCAGGAAATAGATATGACAATGGGTATGGTAATGGAAACGGTTTTGTTCAAGGTGTAAGTGATGGAAATGGGAACGGTGGCGGAGACGAAACAATTGTTAGCCCTACTGAAACTATTGTAAATACAAGGAATAATTATCGAACTGTTCGACGTGTTCATCCGACTCATATTAGGAATGTTAATAGGAATATTACAAGAGTAGAGAATTACTATCCTGTCACTGAATCTGTAGAGAATGAAAACTATGTTGAGGAATATGATTGTGGTAGCGATATGAGAAATTCGTGTTGTAGACCAAGAAGAAATAGATGTAAATGGTAAAGTTAAAGCATCCTTCTGGGTGCTTTTTCTTTTGCTCCAAAACAAACATAATTACATGGAGGTGGAAGGTGATGTAGCATGGCTGATAAGTATGGTCTAGCAGAGAAGGATTACGTCAAAGGCATGAAGTACAAAGACATTGCTGAGAAATATCAAGTGTCACTGAATACCGTAAAGTCGTGGAAAAAGAGATATGGCTGGAAACGTGATAGGGGTGCACCCAAAGAAAAAGGTGTGCATACAAAAAAGCGAGGTGCTCCTAAAGGCAATAATAATGCAAAAGGTAATCGTGGGGGAGCTGCCCCAATAGGGAACTCCAATGCTGTCACCCATGGTTTCTTCTCTAAGTATCTTCCAGAAGAATCAATAGAAATCATGAACCATATGCAGAAGCATTCCCCAGCTGACCTAATCAGGGATCAAATACAGATTCAGTATGCTGCCATTATTCGGGCACAGAGAATCATGTTTGTTGAAAATAAAGACGATCTTACGAAGGTCTTAAAAAAGAAAAAGGACTCAAATTTTGGTGAGGAACGAGAATGGGAATATCAAATTGCTTGGGATAAGCAGGCTAACTTTTTAAATGCACAGTCCAGGGCAATGAGTGAGCTGCGATCTCTTATTAAGCAATTTGATGAGATGGCACACATTCATGATGAGCGCAGGTTGAAACTTGAACTTATGCGGGTAAATATCGAGAAAACTAAAACTGAAATTAAACAGGAGGGCGGAGATGTTGGCAAGGTAATGATTGTTAATGACAAAGAAGCAATGAGGAAGGCGTTAGAAAATGACAGTCAAAACAATGGATTTAATGAACGTCAATTTCTACTCTCTCTGGCTTGCTGAACAGTCTCATATAGTCGCTAAAGGCGGCCGTTCCTCCATGAAATCCTCAGTGATTAGTCTAAAGCTTGTGGTCGATTTTTTGGAAGATGACCTGGGCAACGTGGCTTGTCTAAGGAAAGTAGGGAAATATCTTTCTACTTCCATTTATGAGCAAATTAAATGGGCCATATATATGCTGGGCGTTGAGGATGAATTTTATTTCGGAAAGTCACCTCTCATAATTCGCCATAAGGCCACGAATACAGCCTTTTATTTTTATGGTGTTGACGATCCAATGAAAATTAAGTCAGCCAAAATAGCAAAAGGGTATGTTATGGCTCTGTGGTTTAAGGAAGCAGCTGAATTTGCTGGTGTGGAAGATATCGATATTGTAGAGGATACCTTTATCCGGCAGGAGATTGAAGGAAAAGAGGTTAAGGTATATTCTCCTGCAACCCTCCCAGAAATCCATACAGCTGGATTAATGAGTGGTTAGATACTAAAGCCGGGGATGATGATTATTTCATTCATCATTCAACCTATCTGGATGATAAAAAAGGTTTCCTATCTGAGCAGATGATCCGGAAAATTGAGAAATACAAGGAAAATGATGAGGAGTATTGGCGCTGGATGTATGCTGGTGAGGTTATCGGTCTTGGCGACATGATGTATAATATGGACCACTTCCATGCAATCGATGAGCTACCAAAAGACGATGATCTAATTCTTATCGATATAGCCATTGATACTGGGCACCAGGTGTCTGCTGCCACTTTCTTGGCCTTCGGATTTACGAGAAAGCGGAATGTAATTCTTCTTGATACCTTTTACTACAGCCCAGAAAACAAAGTGATTAAAAAGGCTCCCAGCGAGCTTTCAAAGGATCTAAAAGAATGGATGGGTAAAATCCAGCACATCTATAATCGACATTTTGATCAGCAGACCATCGATTCTGCAGAGGGAGCTTTGCGGAACCAGTTCTTTAAAGATTATGGAGTCCGTCTTCACCCGGTAGTTAAGAAAAAGAAAATAGATATGATCGACAACGTCCAGGACCTATTGGCTCAGGGGCGTTTTTTTGTGCTTAAAACAGCAGCCAATGAGATATTCCTGACTGAACATAAAAAGTATCAATGGGATGCTGATACCTTACAGAGTGATGTTCCGAAGGTCATAAAGATTGATGATCATACATGCGATGCATTCCAATATTATGTTCAGGATAATTTGAGGAAGCTTGGATTGAAATATTGAGGCGGTGACAACCAATGTTTAAAAACATGCTGGCCGGCATAAGACAGGTGATGTACAGAATGGGATTAATTAAAGGTATTCAGAAGTTGGCTGATCACAAGGATATCCAGATTAATGAGGATTTCTATAAATATATTGGGAATTGGAAAGCTCTCTATAAAGGGTATTTTAGCAAATGGCATGATATCCGATATACAACAATTGCGGGACCGAAAAAACGTCGAATGGCTTCCTTAAACATGCCAAAGGTGGTTTCTCAGGAGCTAGCAACATTGATCTTTAATGAGCGCTGCGAGATCAATATTTCTGACAGTGCTTTGTCTGAGAACATTCAAGATGTCTTTAAGAATAATAATTTCGTTAAGAAATTTCAGGACTACTTAGAATACCAGTTTGCTATGGGTGGCATGGTGATCAAGCCCTATGTAGAAGATGAGAAATTAAAGCTCTCGTATATAACAGCTGATTGTTTTATCCCGATAAGCTGGGACCATAACACCATTAGGGAGGCTGCTGTTTTCATAAAAGAATTCTCTAAGAAGGGAAAGAAATACACTCATCTGGAATGGCATCTGTGGGATAGGGAGACCTATCTAATCCGGAATGAAGTCTATGAAAATAATACAGGCGAGGAATTAGGGGTTAGGGCTCCACTGCAGCAATTTTTCCCAAAGCTTGAAGAGGAGATTAGGATATCCAATTACAAGCGACCGGGTTTTGTCTACTTTAAGCCAAACATAGCCAATAACTTGGATACTACAAGCCCATTAGGAATTTCTATTTTCGCCAATGCGCTTGATACGCTGCATTCCTTGGATATCGCTTTTGACTCCTATCAACGAGAATTTAAGCTTGGGAAAAAGCGGATTTTAGTACCAGATACTGCTATTCAAACCGTTATTGATCCACTAACTGGTCAGATGCACCGTTATTTTGATGCTGAAGATGAAGTTTACCAAGGGATGGCTCTTGGTGATATGGATGCTAATAAAATTGCAGACATTTCAGCAACACTTCGGGTAGAGGAACATATTTCAGCGATTAATTCCTTGCTCAATGTCTTGGCGATGCAAATGGGCTTCTCTTCCGGTGCTTTCACTTTTCGATGGCCAGGGCGTTAAGACAGCAACAGAGGTTGTTTGGAAAACTCTAAGACCTTCCGGACGAAGCAAAGCCATGAAAACCTTATTGAAGCGGGCATTCAGGAACTAGTGGAATGTATCCTTCAGGTCGCTGAGCTGTATCAGTTATTTTCTCGGCCAGAAGATAAATATGAAGTTACAGTTGCTTTTGATGATTCGATAGCAGAAGACCAAAACGCGGAGATTGCAAAGCAGGTTCAGTTGGTTACCAATCAGCTGACTTCTAAGAAAAAGGCGATTATGAAAATCCATGGTTTTTAGGAAGAAGAAGCTGAGCAGTTGCTGAAGGAAATTGCAGAAGAAAATGCAACAGCAACGGCTGAAGCAATTGATTTCTTTGGTCTTAATAAAGATAGACAAGACCAGGGTGGGACCTAATGCAACCACTAAGGCAGCAGCAATTAACAATGCCTGTTATCGAAGTCTTTCTATCCATTGAGGAAGAAATCCTTTTAAACATTGCCAAGATCTTGAAACAAGGAAAAAGCCTGCTGGAAGAAGATATGGAAAGGTGGCAAACCGAGGAGCTTGGACAATTAGGAAAATTAACACAGCAAAATATTATAACCATAGCAAAATACGCAGAACTTTCGATAGAAACTGTAACAGCTATGCTTGAAGAAGCTGGCTATGAAGCTGTCACTGATTCAGAAATGGTTCAGAAATGGAATTGATCGAAGCTGTTGCTCAAGGAATCTTGCTGCAACCTCCTTTACCTAAAGAAAGCCCTGTTCTTGAAGCGGTATTAGTGTCTTTTCAAAGGCAAGCAAGGGAATCTTTCAACCTAATCAATACAACCATGTTAGATCAATCACAGCAAATATATTTAAATATCCTGAATGAAACAACCGGAAAAGTCTTGGCAGGCACAAAAACACCAAGACAAGCGCTGGCAGAGACAGCTGAAAGATGGGCAGAATATGGGGTTCCTGCTCTTATTCGAAAATATGGGGCCAAAATGTCAACGGAAGCTTATGTTTCTTTGGTTACAAGATCAATGTCAAACAGCGTTGCCAATGAAATGCAATTTGCTCGAATGGATGAATATGGCGCAGATTTGGTTGAAGTTAGTTCCCATATGGGAGCAAGGCCAAAATGTGCAAAGTACCAGGGGAAAATCTTTTCAAGATCAGGGGGCAGTAATAAATACCCTCCTCTTTCATCTACTAGCTATGGAGAACCCGATGGACTAAGGGGGATTAATTGCTGACATGTTTTTTTATTGAAGGTTTTTCAAAAAGTGTGTATAGGCCTTATCCAGCTACAGAAAACAGGAAGATCTACGAAGAAAGCCAGAGACAGAGGCACTTAGAAAGGGAAATCAGGAAAGCTAAAAGACAATTAGCTGTTGCTGAAGCCCTGGGTGAATCTGAAGCCATAGATGCTGCTAAAAAGAAAGTACGGCAGCGACAAGCTAACTTGAGAGCATTTATTGACGATACTGGCCGAACAAGGCGATACGACCGAGAAAAGACTTATTAATAGTGGTGCGTCTTTTTAAAGGTTAGACGCCATAAAGAAACGGAACCTTTTTGCGTGAGGTGTG
>JAPSKD010000213.1:0-5013 GCA_031177865.1 Bacillus sp. (in: firmicutes)
TAGATTTGCTTGGTTCTGCAATAGTCCCGCCGTCACAAAAATGGCTTTCTTGTTACCAAACACCATAGTCTTCATCATGTCTAATAGAATGGATAAAGATAGTACCGTGGAAAGGTAGACGCCTCTTTGCGTGAGTGATCCTTTACATTCTGCAAAGGGTCGCTTTCCCACCGCATCGAAAATAACGTCGTAGATTTGACCATTTTTCGTAAAATCCTCGCGGGTATAGTCAATCACCTTATTTGCTCCGTGCGATTTTACCAACTCCACATTCGCACCGCTGCATACTCCTGTGACTTCGGCTCCCAAGTATTTCGCAATTTGTACGGCATAAATCCCGACCGCTCCAGATGCACCATTAATCAGAACACGTTGTCCGTGCTTCACCTTTGCTTGATCGCGAAGGAACGTCAATGCGGTAGGTGCACCATCACAGATGGCGACCGCTTCTTCATAAGACATTGCGGCCGGTATGATTGCCAGAGGGGTGTTTTCGTGCAGACATTTGTATTCAGCTTGGGCACCAAACGTCTTAGCACTTAACCCAAATACTTGGTCGCCTACTTTATATCGTGTTACTTTTTTGCCAACGGTATCAATGATGCCTGACAACTCCGTACCAAATATCGGGTTCTTCGGTCTTCTATACCCGTATACCATCTTAACGATAGGAGAACCCTTTCGAAAGGTACAGTCCGATGGTCCGACGGAAGCAGCGTGTATTTTAATCCGGACTTCATAATCTTTCGGGATTGGCGTTTCTACCTCTTGGAGTTGAAAAACATCCGGTGATCCATAATTTGTGCATATCATGGCTCTCATATAGCCGCTTTCCTTTTACTTTTTGCCTTGAGGGATGTAATCGCATTTTCGTTAAATCCTTTTACGATAAGCCATACTGCTAAAATCATTTCATTTGCTGCTACAGGCACAGCCAAAACAGCCCCCCAAAAGGAGATTTGAGGAAATACACCAAACATAACGAACAAGGAACAAATGAAAACACAAGTGGCTCCTGTCATACCAAGGATTGATATAAATCTGGGGACAAGCTTGGTTTTATAAAATATATAACTATACATCACTGTATTGATACCAAGCATGAAAAGTGGACCAAGCATGAATGTCCAGTCATGTATTGCTTTTAGGATTATGCCTGAAGAGTGAAAAGATGAAGAATCTGGGGCTCCTGCTGCTACAAATTCCTGGCTTAAGGTTAAGAGGGACAACACACTGATGACACCGACAGTAATAATGATGGCTTCAAGAAACCTGAAGCACACATGCCAAAGGGCGATCGTTTCATTATACTGTCTTAACAATGGAAACATGGTAGTCGCCGTTCCAACCGCCGAAACGACTAGCATTAATTCCATCACGGCTCCGACTATCACTTGGTTGGCGTGTTCGGAACCTTTAATTAGATAATCGGGACCGTTTAAGATAGGATCATATAAATTTAGACCTATCACCGCTGTAACAGCAGCAAGTATAAACAGGACTCCCACAATTTTTGCAGCTTTTCTGTTTGAATTCATCTTTCTATCCCCTCACGTAATAAATTCAAAAACGTTAAGCATTGAGCGTTCTTACTGCTTTGTCTGATCCCCATAAAAGAATACTTCTTCCAATGGTAAGTTAAAGGCATGAGCGATGCGAAAAGCGAGTTCCAGAGATGGGGAGTAGTTACCCTTTTCGAGAGCTACGATGGTTTGTCTGGTTACTCCCACCTTGTCAGCCAACTGCTGCTGTGTCATTTCATCATGATTGAATCGTAATTTACGGATGTGATTGCCGACAAGATTTTTACCCATTTTTACACTCCTCTCCGATAGTGATAAAGTTTTGTAACCGAGCCGGTGACATCTGAAATGAAACCAGCAGAAATCAGAATAATAAACATCACATGTAACGGTTGATAGAAGACCAGCGACCCCATTGCAAAAAGAAAACCAACGACAAACACAAAAAATGAATTTCGGAACGCTTTCAAGTCAATTAACTTATCTAATTCATCCGCAAACGCTGGTTCTTTTTCATTGGTCGTCAGTCTAAATACAATGTTGAAAATAATGCTGATTAAGATATGAGCGACGATTGAAAATAAAGTCAGGTTAAGGACGAAGGAACCCCAATAATGAAAAACCTCACTCGATTCCATACCCTCTCCTGGGTAGCGCGGGTACATGAACAAACAATAAGAGACGAAAATGAGAATAGCACTAATGACCGAAACGATACTTTTCTTTTCTTGATAAGTCATGATTCACCTCTTTGTGTATGATTATTTTTACAAGAAGTTAAACTTGTTATACTAAATGTAAAGTAAACTATACATTAAGTCAAGTGTAATTTACAAAAATAGGCAGAATACTGCCTTATTGGGCAACATGCTGGCCCTTGATGAAGTACGGAGTGGTAATTATTTCTACAACAAACCAAAGCAAAGCCCCTGATTGGATTAGATCAAAGGGGCTTAGTTATGTTGATAATATTAATAAATATCAGCTTATTCCCGGGTTTTACCTCTGTCGTTTTCTACCCTGCTATCAAACATGGACGGGCATGTGTGTGTAATCCTTCCAATTCATTGGCCCACAAGCAGAATATTTATATGCAGATGCTGGCAATTTAAACTCTAGTATTTCTTCCATTTCATTCCTCGATAATGTAAGACTTGATACTTCATTCACGGTTTTATTAAGGAACCAATCGATTGATTAAATACCATAAAATCGTATTACTTACCCATTTCACTGAAACTACATACAAAAAGGGATAGTGCAATCACTACCCCTTAATAGAACCTTGTGTCATTCCTTCAACTATATACTTCTGAGCAAAGGCGAACAACAGCAGTGTCGGTATAACAGATAATACTGTTGCGGCTGACATCGATCCCCAATCAATATCAAATTTCGTAATAAACGAGTTCATGGCAACCGGAATCGTTTTGGCCTCTTCTTTATCGATGAACATAACCGCTAGGAACAATTCGTTCCAACACTGTACAAATGCGAAGATGAATGTTGCAGCCAATCCCGGCAGCATGACAGGAATGATCACTTTAAATAGCGCTGTTATCCGTGAACAGCCATCAATCATGGCTGCCTCCTCCAAACTTGACGGAATCCTTTCAAAGAAGCCCTTCATCATTACCGTACAAAACGGCACCATCATCACCGTATACATGAGCATTAACGAAGGCAATCGATTAATCAGCTCCAGCTTGGACATTAACAAATATAATGGTGCCAGCCCAATAAATAAGGGAATCATTTGAGTAATGAAGAAAGCAAAGATTACCTGCGTTTTACCCTTAAACTCAAACCGAGCTAGAACATAACCGCCAAGTGTAGCAATAATTAAGGAAACAACACCTGCAATCAAGGAGAGAATCAAGCTATTCATAATATAAACATCGAAGTTTGAAATCTTAATGATATTTATATAGTTTTCGAATGTAACGTTTTCCGGCCAATATTGGATGGGGAAGGTAAACATTTCATTCGACGGTTTTAATGAAGTAACGAAAATCCAATAGAGCGGGAACACCGTGAAGACAAGAAATAAGGATAAGAAAACAACCTTAACCGACAGTTTCCAAGTTATTCGTCTCATCATTAAAAATCACCCGCTTTATTGAATTTCGTTGCTAGCAGATAAAAGATTGAAAAGAAAATTAAAATAAATATGATAATAACCCCAACAGCAGCAGCTTGTCCGTAGTTTTGTCCAAACATGATTTTCTCCAGCATATAGGTTGATAGAATATGTGTTGAACCGGCTGGTCCACCATTTGTAAGTGAGTATATTAAATCAGGAAAATTTAATATCCAAATGACTCTGAGCAAAGTTGTGACAATCAGTGTTGGCAAAATATATGGGATGGTAATATTAAAAAGCTGTTGGAAATAGCCGGCACCATCAATCTTTGCTGCTTCAAACAAATCTTCAGGTATGGATTGTAAGGCAGCTAAAATCATAATCGCAAAGAAGGTAATCCCATACCAGACATTTGCCACAATGACAGAAACCATAGCCCAGGTGGGGTCCGCCAAGAAAGGGATGACCGAATCAATGATTCCAAACTTAATCAACAGATCATTAATAACCCCGCCTTGTCCATTCAGCATCCAGCGCCAAATCAACCCGATTAAAAAACCCGACATCGCCCACGGAAAGATAAATGCTTGGTAAACCCCTCTGCCCTTGAACTTCCTTCTCAACATCAAGGCGACGATAAATCCAATTAAGAATTGAGGAATTAACGAAAAAAAGACCCAATAGAAACTATTAACGAGTGACTCTTTAAAGCCTATATCGGCTATGATTGTTTTAAAGTTTTCTAGACCGATAAATCGAATGTTCATTAAATCATAGGCCGAATAATTTTGAAACGCCATGATCACCCCTTTTAACAAGGGATAATAGGTGAATATAGAAACAAGTATGATTGCTGGGAGTAAGCAAAGGAAAATGAAAAGACCTTGTTTAGATATACGAAACAATGGCAAGCCTTTTTCTGTAACTGTTTCAGTCTGTATTTTCAAATTTCATAGTCTCCTCTCCGAAAAAAGAAACAAGGGCAGCAGTCTTTCCCACTGCCCTCCTTTTACTTTATTTATGATTTTCTTTTCCCTTTTTCCAAAAATCAGTCCACTTTGCTAATACATCTTCTTTTGATAACTTACCTAATAACAGAGCCTGAATGTCCTTTTCAGCTAAGGCACGGTATTCAGCATATCCCTTATAATGGACAGGACGGTCAGCGATTAAGAATTCCTCTGGCTTCGCATTCATTTCAATGTAAGAGCTAAAGTAGCCCTCTTTGAAATAGGGGTCGTCACCGGCACTTAAATGAATCGGAATTAATGAGTTTTCCTTGGCGAAAAATAAATTTTGTTCAGGACTAGATAAGAACGATACAAGCTTCCATGCCTCTTCCTTATGCTTGGAGAAGGCACCGATTCCCCAGCCTGCTGTCCCTGCCGGCTGCTGTGCCACCCCTGA